>CABRZK010000281.1 GCA_902475415.1 uncultured Eubacterium sp. | reverse complement strand
AATAGGAATCCTAGCCAAGAAACCAAAACGGTTCGAATCCTTCTCCGCCCATTAAGATAAAGAGTCTCAGAAATGAGATTCTTTTTTTATGCCATCAAATAGGAATCCTAGCCAAGAAACCAAAACGGTTCGAATCCTTCTCCGCCCATTAAATTATTTTATTATTATAAAGAATCTCTTTGAAGAGGTTCTTTTTTTTATGTCAAAAAGATGGTAGAATGGAAACAATACAAGGATAGGAGAGATAACTAATATGGGAATTGTGAAAGGAATTTGTATCAGCGAGAAAAGAGGTACACAAAAGCATGAGATCCAGGAGGCAAAACTGATCGCAGACTGGGGCATTGAGAATGATGCGCATGCCGGACACTGGCATCGTCAGGTAAGTCTGCTTTCTTTACAGAAGATTGAAGAATTCAGAGCCAGAGGTGTGGAAGTGGAATTTGGTGCATTCGGAGAGAATCTGATCGTAGATGGGTATGATTTCAGAAATCTTCCGGTGGGAACCAGATTTCGGTGTAATGATGTTCTTCTTGAGATGACACAGATTGGAAAAGAATGTCACAGTCACTGTGAAATTTATAAGGTAGTGGGTGACTGTATTATGCCGAGGGAAGGTGTATTTGCGAAGGTATTGGAAGGCGGTACGATTAAAGTCGGCGATGAACTGGTGATAGAAGAGTAGATATATTTTACTTTGATTTTACACGGATTTTATGCAATGCTGATAGCGGGAACCCTGGAAATGACATACTATAATAAGTGGGAGATTTTTGTCTGCATGATTACAAATGATATATTTTCCTGAGAAACTTATAGCAGAAACAATACACAGGGATTTTGCAGAGCATAAGTAGAAAATATGAGGATAAGATAAGATATGAGCAGAATTTCGGACATCATACGGGGAATTTTTGGAAAGAAATCCGTAAATCAGCAGAAAACGAGCACGATATCCCGGGCAGAGTGCAGGAAAGACATTGCAGATCAGCCTGAAAATATGATTCGAGAGATGCCTGTGGAGTACAAAAAGACGAAAGAGGTATCGGATATGGAGATCCAGAATCAGAAGACACAGGAAAAAGATGTGCAGAATACAGCAACGCAGGGTCAGGAAGCACCGGAGACAATTGTACAGTGCAAAGAAACAGAGCATACAGTAGTTCAGAGTACAGAAACACAGACATTGAGGAGTGGGGAGCAAATGGTACATTCATGTTATGACAACAGAGAACTTTCCTGGTTGAAATTTAATACGAGAGTGTTGGAGGAAGCAGAGGATCTGTCTAATCCGTTTTGTGAGAGACTATCGTTTGCATCAATTTTTCAGAGTAATCTGGATGAGTTTTTTATGGTGCGTGTCGGTTCTCTCTATGATCAGATGCTGGTTTCAAAGGACATTCGTGACAATAAGACAAATATGACCTGTCAGGAGCAGTTGTTTGCAATTTTTGATCAGGTAAAACTGTTGACACAGCGTAAAGATGCTGCTTATGCGGAACTGAAAAAAGGGCTGGAAGATTATGGAGTAGAAATCTGCAGCTATTCGGAACTTGAAAAACAGGATGTTGAATTTCTGGATGCTTATTTTGAACATGAAGTACGTCCGTTGTTGTCCCCTCAGATTATTGGAAAAAAACAGCCATTTCCGTTTTTAAAGAGCAAAGATATTTATGCTGTTGTTGTTCTGGAAAAGAAAAACAGAGACAAACTTGGAATTGTTTCCTGTAATATGGACGTTATTCCGCGTATGGTGCGTATACCGGGACATGAAAACCGGTTTATGCTGCGTGAGGAACTGATTCTGCATTATATTCCACTTGTTTTTGATCGGTACAAAATCAAGAGCAAATCGCTGATTCGTATTATCCGAAACGCAGATATCGATCCGGATGAGGAAATGTATGATGACGATACTGATTTCCGTCAGGTTATGGAGCAGCTGGTCAGCCGCAGAAGAAAATTGTGCCCGATCAAACTGGAGTATACGCGTCTGATGGATGAATCGGTACTTGATACTTTATGTGGCTACCTGGATTTGAAGAAAAAGCATATTTTCCATTCAGAGGCACCGTTGGATCTGTCCTTTTTCTCACGTATCCGTGATCTGCTGAGAAATAAAAAAGAATTATTTTACGGAAAATATGTACCACAGCTTCCGGCAGATATTGATATGTCAGCAAGTATCATGAAACAGATAGAAGAAAAGGATCGTTTCCTGTTCTTTCCATATGACAGCATGCAGCCATTTCTGCGTATGCTGAATGAGGCTGCTGAGGATCCGGAAGTTGTGTCCATCAAAATGACGCTGTACCGTGTGGCTAATGACAGTAAAGTAGTAGAGGCGCTGATCAATGCAGCAGAAAATGGAAAAGAAGTTGTGGCGCTGGTAGAATTGCGAGCCCGTTTTGATGAAGAAAATAACATTGAGTGGTCCAGACGACTGGAAGATGCAGGATGTCGGATTCTGTATGGACTGGATAAGCTGAAAGTACACTCCAAGCTCTGCCTGATCACAAAGAAGACAGAAGGAAGTATTTCCTATATTACACAGATTGGTACAGGAAACTACAATGAGAAAACAGCAAAACTGTATACAGATTTTTCGTTGATGACAGCACATCAGGGTATCGGAGAAGAAGCGAACGAAGTATTCCAGAAATTATGTCTCGGCCAGGTGATGAAAGAAACAAAATACCTTATGGTGGCTCCAAAATGTCTGCGTAATAAGATTCTGGATAAGATGGATGAACAGATTGCACTGGCAAAACGTGGGGAACCTGGCTATATCGGTGCCAAGATGAATTCTCTGACAGATAAGCGCATTATTGAGAAACTGATGGAAGCTTCCCAGGCAGGCGTGGATGTGGAACTCATCGTGCGTGGAAGCTGCTGCCTGATCGCCGGAGTGCCGGGGATTACAGACCATATCACGGTTCGCAGCATTGTGGGACGTTATCTGGAACATTCACGAATTTATATTTTTGGCAATGAAGAAGTATATATCGCATCGGCAGACTTTATGACCAGAAATACAACACGTCGTGTGGAGGTTGCAACTCCGATTTATGATGAAGATATCAAAAAACGCGTGCTTCATATCTTTAATGTACTTATGTCAGATAATGTCAAAGCAAGAGTTCAGATGGCTGACGGACAGTATGTACATGCAGTACAGGCAGGCGAACCGATGAATGCCCAGAAGTATTTTGAGACAAGGGAAAACCGATAAAAGTTATCTCAGTCGAGAAGACTCCCACTTCTGCAAGTGGTGAGTAATAACAAGTCTT
>CABRZK010000280.1 GCA_902475415.1 uncultured Eubacterium sp. | reverse complement strand
TTTACAGGAATACTTATTGATTAACAAGTCTCTGAAATACCCCTGTCCAACTCGTGCCTTTGTCACAGTTTCTTGCTCGGTACTTGACAAACTGGCTATTTTTGCTTTTAACGACTGGACAGATTTGAGAACGCGCTTTTTATGCTTTGCAGTACCCGCTGTTCTAACCCTGGTTTTCAGAGGTGCTGGTCCAGTTGGTACGTTGATTGCATTTCCTGACTGAAGGGACGAAATGTAATCAGCGAGAAAGTCTGGGGCAATAGTGAATATTGGAGCCCCATTTCGGTCAGTAGTTTGATATATACCATCAGTAATGGCTTTGGCAACATCTTCAATCTGGACGTAGCACGATTTCTGCCCATGGCCGACATTTACGGAAGGATCCCAGGCAGCATAAAGCGGTGTTCCAGATGCAGAATTATAAAGATCGAGGATGATAGTTTTCTGTGTGGATGTAATTGGGCGGTTTATTCCAATATTATCTACCCCTGCTTGTATCTGGATTTTTTTTTCGGATGGATTGGCTCTGTACGCTGGGGTCATATTCCAAGCGTAGATATATACATCGATTTGATTATCGCCATCATTCATTGACAGAAATCCTGAGTGGCAGCTTGCCGGGATTTATGCCGATGACGGTATTTCGGGTACCAACACCAAGAAGCGTGAAGAATTCAACCGCATGATTGAGGACTGCATGGCATCCAAGATCGACATGGTCATTACCAAGTCCATCAGCCGATTCGCCCGCAATACGCTGGATTGCCTGAAATACATCCGTAAGCTGAAAGAAAAGAACATTTCCGTGTACTTCGAGAAAGAAAATATTAATACGATGGATGCCAAGGGCGAAGTTCTTCTGACCATCATGGCGTCCCTTGCACAGCAGGAATCGCAGTCCCTTTCCCAGAACGTAAAGCTGGGATTGCAATTCCGCTACCAAGCCGGAAAGGTGCAGGTCAACCACAACCGTTTCCTCGGCTACACCAAGGACGATGAAGGCAACCTGGTCATTGTCCCGGAGGAAGCGGAGATTGTTCTGCGAATCTATAGAGAGTATCTGGAAGGTGCAAGCCTGTTCCAGATCGGACAGGGGCTGGAGGCGGATGGCATTAAGACCGCAGCCGGAAGTGATTACTGGCTGCAAAGTACGCTAAAGAAGATTCTCACGAATGAGAAATACATCGGCGATGCGCTCCTGCAGAAGACCTACACGGTGGATTTTCTCAATAAAAAGCGTGTGGCCAACAACGGCATCGTTCCGCAGTACTATGTGGAGAACAGCCATCCCGCCATCATTCCCCGTGAGAAGTTCATGAAGGTACGAGAAGAAATGTACCGCAGGGCGCACATGGAGTGCGGTCCTGATCAGAAACGCAGAATTTACAGCAGCCGATACGCTCTTTCAAGCATCGTGTACTGCGCCCACTGCAATGACATCTTCCGCAGAATCAATTGGAACAACCGCGGGTGCAAGTCCACCGTTTGGAGATGCCTCAGCCGAGTAGAGAAAAACCGCCCGTCCTGCGCAGCAAGAACCGTGAAGGAAGAACTTCTGCATGAGGTGGTTGTCCGGGCAGTTAACGAAGTTATCACGGGCAGTGCCTCCTTCATCCCCGCTCTGCAGGCAAGTTTTGAGAGATGCCTTGGGGACGGCAACAGTGCAGCAGTGGAAGAGATTGATGCCCGCCTTCTGGAACTTCAGCAGGAACTCCTAAAACTGGCAAATGCAAAGCAGAATTACGATACCCTTGCCGATGAGATTGATGAACTCCAAGCGGAAAAGGAAGAACTGCTCTTGCAGGAAGCCAACAAGGATGGCATCCGCCAGCGCATGGCTGACATGGTTACTTTCCTTCAGAGTGAGCCGGAAGAAGTCACCGAGTACAGCGAAGCCCTGGTCAGAAGGATGATTGAGAAGATCACGGTGTACGATGACCACTTTGTAGTGGAATTCAAATCCGGGATTGAGATTACGATAAACGAATAAGATGAGAATAACAGTGTGACGCTCAGACTTCGGTCTGGGCGTTTTTCGTTGTTGTAGAGATGTTGACAAGTGTGCTATAATATATCTTAATAAGATTATTTTGTGCATCTGTATGGAAGGTGGACTACATGGTAAAGAACAATATTGAAGTTGATGTTAAGGTCAAGTGCATCGAGTCCGGCAAGACACAGGTGCAGATTGCTGAAGAAATAAATACTACGAGTCAGTATGTGAATCGTGTCATCAAAAAGAAGGACGGTGTTGTTAATAAGACCTTCGTGCAGATGCTTGAGGCTTTGGGATACGATATTGAACTGACTTATGTGAAACGTGAGGGATAAATAAGGAGGTTGCCTATGCCTTTTGAAATAGTACGAAATGATATTGTTAATATGCAGGTAGATGCGGTGGTAAACACTGCAAATCCCAATCCTGTCATCGGCTCCGGTGTTGACAGCGGAATACATAAAAAAGCTGGGTATGAGTTGCTTTTGGCAAGACAAAAAATCGGCTGCATTGATTTTGGTGATGCAGTTATCACACCAGGCTTCAATTTGGAAGCCAAGTATGTTATCCATACCGTAGGACCTATTTGGGAGGATGGAAACCACGGAGAGGAGCAGATTTTATCTTTGTGTTATAGGAAGTCCCTGGCATTGGCTAAGGAGTATGAGTGCGAGTCTATCGCATTTCCCTTGATAGCTACAGGCAATTATGGGTTTCCGAAGCCTCTCGCTCTGCAAATAGCTGTTCGTGAAATCAGCACTTTCCTTTTGGAAAATGAAATGCAGATTTACCTAGTTGTGTTTGGCAAAGAAGCCTTCGCACTTTCGGAGAAACTGTTCAAATCTGTCAGCAGTTACATTGATGAAAATTATATCCACAGCAAAACGATTGATGAATATGGAACAGAAAGCGTATATGGTTCTCGTCTTGAAACAAGGCGGATTAGAGAACGGCTGAAGCAAAACAATCGAATCCATGAGGATATTTGTCCGTCACAGGCATTGGAAGAATGTCTTGAGATGTCAGTAGGGGCAGCAGTTCCGATGGACTCTGATGATTGGGGGCAGTTGCTCAAAAATCTGGACGCAGGTTTTTCTGAAACACTCTTGCAACTGATTGACCGTACCGGAAAGAAGGACTCTGAAATCTACAAAAAGGCAAATGTGGATAGAAAGCTGTTCTCGAAAATTCGAAACAATATGGACTACAAGCCATCCAAGACAACTGCGCTGGCCTTTGCCTTTGCACTGGAACTGGATGTTGATGAAACAAAGGACTTTATTGGCAGAGCAGGG
>CABRZK010000279.1 GCA_902475415.1 uncultured Eubacterium sp. | reverse complement strand
CCAATGATCCGATATTTACCAGGTATTTACAGCAATTACTTCCAAGAATACAGAGACAGCCGGAATATGTAGAACAGCTACAGGCAGAACTGGATAAAAGCGTGGAATTCTGGTACCAGAGACAGCAGATCAATGCAAACAGAGGCGGAGAAACCGGAGCGGAGTCATCTGTGCCGCAGCAGAGTGTACCACAGGAGGCAGCCGCCGGAGAACAGCAGACAGCCGGGCAATCACAGACACAGCCAGTGGGGCAGTTTACTATGCAACAGGTGCAGGCACCGGTGACGCAGGCTCCGGCACAGAAGAAGCAGAATGCGGAATATCTGGTCGCAACCATTGCATTGTCGGTGGTTGGCGGAATCTTTATTCTGACCGCACTGGTATTGCTTGGTATGTATTTTATGAACGGCTGGATCAAAGGTATTTCTTTATATGCAGTTTCCCTGGGAGTGGTATTGATCGCAGAATTACTGATCCACAGAAAGCTTCCGAAACTGGCCCAGATCTTTTCGGCTATCGGCATAGCGGCGTTATATCTGTCGACCATGATCAATACGATTTCCCTACATAATTTCGGTATGCTTCCTGCAGCGGCGATCATTGCAGTGATCACAGTGGGCACGGTTTTACTGAGCAGAAAAAGGGATTCCCTGATACACAGAATGCTGGGAATCGCAGCATGTTGGCTTTGTGCGTATCCGCTTTTCGGTTCTTCATTGCTTTCGGAGCCGGAAGGCCTGCTGGTGCTGGCATTGATTCTGTTACTGAGTGTACTGAGCATCTGTGTGCCGGTAAGAAGATATCATACGGCTTCGCAGTTGATACAACTTGTCAGCACTACGATCCTTTTCCCGGTAACGGTATCCTGTGTGATCAGTACACAGGGAATGCCGGTCTGGGTGACAGCAGCTGCATTTGGAACCTTTTTCCTGATCGCACATCTGATCCTGGTAGTGCAGAGCAATTACATACTAAAAGAAAAACAGGCGGGCCATGCAGTGAATGAAAACGGCTTGCTGGCAATCTATATAGCATTTCTTCTGGTAGCCGGAATTACAACCGGTACGGCGATGAACAATTATTGGGGAAGAGCGGAGAACGACGCGTATATCGGAATCATCGCCCTGACGGGAATGGCGTTTGTAGTCGCGGCTCTTGCGGGAATTGCCATACGTGGAACGTGGAAAAAATGGCTGACCTGTTACTTTTTCAGTTTTGTTGCGGTATGTGCCTTTTCTGTAATAGAAAGTAACTGGCCGATACTCATATGCCTGACAGCGTTGCTTTTACTGACGAAGATACTGACCCGTTTTGCGGAAGGCGGACTGAGGGCACTGGATGTGATCGTTACATCACTGTACTGTATTGAACTTCTGGCAAACGGAAAGGAAATACCTGCTCCTTGCGGGAACCATCCTCAGTATGTTCCTGGTCTATGGATGGACAACGATACAGGAGCTCCTGCTTACTTTTTCCCTGGCATTTTTTGCAGCGGCCAATTTGATGCCGATGCTAAAGCTGCCGGCTTTTGCGGGGATCCTGTTTGTAAGTATATTGCTGTTTAATAATGTGAAATATATGCGCGGGAAAAACATCCTGGTATTTAATGTAGTTGTAATGGTGGGGCAGATCGGAGCGTTGATCGCTCTGGCAAATCCGGTGTACCGGAACTCTTATCTTACTTATCTGTGCATGTTTGTGTTTGTACTGGCTTATCTGGTACTGACATTGCAGGAGAGATACTATAAGAAGTTTAAACACAGAGAACTGATAATTGTGATCTTTCTGACCTATATGGCACTGATCGTTAAGACCAATGTTCCCGTGATCAATAGTGTTCTGATCATGCTGATTGCGCTGGTAAGTGTAACACTGGGCTTTTTGAAAAAAGATAAGCCGGTAAGAATATATGGACTAGTGCTTTCTTTGTGCACTTGTGGTAAAATAGCATTATATGATTACTGGGGAGCACCGGTATTGCAGAAAACGGTCCTTTTCTTTGCGGTGGGTGTGATCGCACTGGCGATTGCCGGGATTTATATCGTACTTGAGAAAAATACAGGAAACAATGGAAAAACAGACAGGGAAGGATAGAAGAATGACAGGAAACAAAAAGAGGATTGTATGCGGAGCGTTATTGTGTGTAATGGCGCTTGGCATGACAGCCTGCGGAAATGAAATTCCGGATCTGACAGAAGCGGAATCACAAAGAGTCGGAGAATATGCGGCGGTAACGCTCTTAAAATATGATGCGAATCACCGGAGCCGTCTCGTGGACCCGGAAATCGTCATTGCAAAACTGGAAAAAGACGCGGCCAGGGAAACCGGAAGACAGGAGAATGCACAGACGGAAGAGAAGCCTGCGGAATCGACTGCTTCAGAAGCCCAGGCACCTACCGCACAGGAGGATATTACCACCAGTCTGGAGGATTTCTTCGGACTTGCGGAGGGAGTGACCTTGACATACAGAGATTACCAGATAGCAGACTCTTATCCGGAGGACGGATCTGCAGATGATTATTTTGCGTTGGATGCCTCCACCGGGAAAAAGCTTCTGATATTGAACTTTGAACTGACCAACGGAACAGATCAGGAGGAGAATGTTGATTTCCTGAGTACTGCATCCAGATACATCATTACTGTAAATGACGGCACACGTGGAAATGCATT
The DNA here is from genome assembly GCA_902475415.1 of uncultured Eubacterium sp. GTDB lineage: Bacteria > Bacillota > Clostridia > Lachnospirales > Lachnospiraceae > Eubacterium_I. The sequence continues at coordinate 632 of CABRZK010000279.1, read as the reverse complement.
GACCACAATGCTGCCCAATGACATGTCTACGTATGTGGAAACCATGGCTCCCGGTGAGACACAGGGATTGGTCCTGCTACTGGAAGTAAATGAAGATATGGCAAATGGGATACAAAACATTTCTCTTCGTCTCAAAAATACATCAAATGAATATACAATTCAACTTTTATAGGCATATATACTGTAAATTATGAGAAAAAGAGAAAAGACAATAAGATCCAAAATGACAAAAAAGCCTATGATTATGGGCTTTTTTACTGCTTTTGCAAAATTGTTTGAAAAATATGCAAAATAATGTTGACAAGTGTGGCACAGGGTGATATACTCAGATTCGTTGTTGAGGCAACGCCAAGACAACACAACAGCTCGAAAGAAACATGAAAAGATTTCAAAAAAGTTGTTGACAAAGTCTGACAGATATGTTAATATAAATAACTGTCACGGAAAACAAAGTTTTCCAAGACGAAAAAGATTTCAAAAAAGTTGTTGACAAACGAAAGCGGTTATGATAAGATATCAGAGTTGCCGCTGAGAACAACAGCAACGAACGAACGAGCTCTTGCGAAGCAAGAGGTTATGATCTTTGACAAATAAACAGTAATGCAACCCTGAAAATTCCAAGATTTTCAGAA
>CABRZK010000278.1 GCA_902475415.1 uncultured Eubacterium sp. | reverse complement strand
TGTAGTAATAGATGTTAGACCTGTTCTACCACCTTCGGATACACCGGAAGCACTCTCTACGAATGTTGTAGTAGTGGATACACCGAGAACAGCACCAGCTGTAGTACCAACGGCATCTGCAAGTAATGCGCCTTTGATACGTGGAAGTTTGCCGTCTTTGTCAAGCATACCTGCTTTTGTAGATACACCGATCAGCGTTCCGATGGTATCAAACATATCTACAAACAGGAATGCAAACAGGATAACTACAAAGTTCAATGATAATACACCAGAGAAATCCATCTTACAGAAGATCGGTGCGATACTCGGGATAGACAGACCGTTGCTGAAATCCGGAAGCAGGTTATAGAAACCAAGATCCGGGTTCGGAACATAAATGCCTGCTGCCTGACAGATCAGACCAAGTCCCCATGTGATCAGGATTCCCCAAAGGATATTTCCTTTGACATTTTTGATAACCAGAGCACCGGTGATAATAATACCGATGATCGCAAGCAGAACTGTGATTCCTACATCATTAAAAGTAGCTGTCACACCGTTCACCTGATTGTATTTGTCTACAGAGAACAGCTGAAGCAGTGTGGAACCGCCGATAACAATGTGTGCGTTCTGCAGACCGATAAATGCGATGAACAGACCGATACCAACGCTGACTGCGGATTTCAGGTTCTGTGGAATTGCATTGAAAATTGCTTCACGTACGTTTGTCAGAGACAGAACAATGAAGATGATACCCTCTGCAAATACCGCTGCCAGAGCGAACTGCCAGCTATAACCCATACCGATAACTACGGTATAAGCAAAGTACGCATTCAATCCCATACCCGGTGCCAGAGCAAACGGATAGTTGGCAAAAATAGCCATTGCCAGTGTTCCGATAAATGCAGCCAGAGCGGTTGCAGTGAAGACTGCTCCGTGATCCATGCCGGAAGCAGACATGATACTGGGATTGACTGCCAGGATATATGCCATGGTCATGAAGCTTGTGATTCCGGCAATAATCTCAGTTTTGACATTTGTGCCGTTCTCTTTGAGCTTGAAAAGCTTTTCTAACATAACTTTATCTCTCCTTATTTTTATGAAAAAATGAGTAACGTGGACATTATAACTGTTTTTTCTGTAGAAAGAAAGCATTTTTTATGAATTGATAGAAAACGTATGGAAATACAGTTATCTGATAAAAATATTTGGTCCTTTTTTGTATAATGGAATCAGAGGAACTGGATATTGAAGGATTTTCACATAATCCGAAAAACCGCTGCTATCTGTGCAAACATGAATTATTTGAAAAATTCAGGCGATTGCAAAAGAACAGGGAATTACAGCGGTATACATGGTATTACGTCGATTAATGTAAGCGGTCGTTTTTATTTTGATAATGATATGATTGAGACAGACAGAAGTTCTATATAAGTAAATACAAAAGCTGCGTTTTCAAAAAATGAGAACGCAGCTTTTCTGTATTATAATACTTTTTTCAACATATCCGGGTTAGATGCATAGGCAATGGCCACTTCCGGTGCCACTTTCCCTTCACGAACCAGTTTTTGCAGGCTGTAATCTGTAGAATGCATCGTTTCTTTGTTGGCGGAATATACGGTTCCGTCAATCTGTGGGATTTTGTTATCCCGGATCATATTCCGGATGGCCGGTGTCACGGTCATGATTTCAAATGCAGGTACCTGTGTGCCGTCAATGGCCGGAATCAGCTGCTGACAGATGACAGCCTGAAGTACCATGGACAGCTGGACTGCAATCTGGCGCTGCTGATTGGCAGGAAATACATCGATAATACGGTCCACGGTATTGGCAGCGCCGATGGTGTGCAGAGTGGAAAATACGAGATGACCGGTTTCAGCAGCTGTCATAGCTACGTCAATTGTCTCATAATCACGCATTTCCCCAAGCAGAATGACATCCGGGCTCTGGCGCAGAGAAGCGCGCAGGGCGTTGACATAGCTTAGGGTGTCGATACTGATCTCACGCTGACTGACAATACTTTTATCATGTCGGTGCAGATATTCAATCGGATCTTCCAGTGTAATGATATGTTTTTCCATTGTGTGATTGATCTGGTTTACCATGCAGGCCAGGGTAGTTGATTTACCACTGCCGGCAGGACCGGTAACCAGAACCAGTCCTTTGGAGAGACCGGAAAAATCCATGACAGACTGTGGGATGCCGATATCTCTTGGATCAGGCAGATCGAATGTAATGACACGGATGACAGCGGAGAGTGCACCACGCTGTTTATAAGCGCTGACGCGGAAGCGGGAAAGTCCGGCAACAGCAAAGGAAAAATCATCATCGCCGCGCTCCAGCAGAATGGAGATATCGCGGTCTCCGGCCAGATGATAGATCGCTTCCAGAAATGCCTGTGTTTCTTTCGGCATCAGCTTGTCTTCGTGTTCACGGAGAATACGACCGTTGGCACGGTAGGAAGGCGGAAGACCTGCGACGATAAAAATATCAGATGCATGATCGATGACTGCTTTTTGCAGTAATTCAGTAATTGTCATAATAAAAATTCTCCCATTCTACTTTGATGAACGTTCCGAATCTTTAGAAAACGAGTCATTCTGGTTAGATTTCCAAAGATTTCGCGAGTTCATTTTGATGAATCGCTTCCAAGTACCGGAAGTGTAGTTTGCTGCGTCCAATCGGAAGAGGCGGCTTCCTTCCAGGATACAATGCGTCTGGTTCCATTTGCCGGATCGGCCATGACAGCAATTTCCAGATGCTGGCTGGCGGTGACGGGAACCTCCCAGGTGATGAGCCAGCCATCATCCTGAATATCAGTGCTGATACCTTCTATACGTTGTAAAGCCTCGTATGGATCGGAGGCGTGCAGTGCCTGATCGATGTCGGCCAGTCTTGAAGATGCATCGGAACAGGCAGAAGCGTAGGCTGTCTGGTGTTCGGCAACTTTTCGGGTATAAGACTGATCTTTTAATGCACTGGACAGAGATAAGGCTGCAAAGGTCACGAGACACAGGATGACGAAAATAACCAGGAGATAGGAGGTACCGATCTGGAAGCCAGGCCAGGATTCTTGTTTCTTTTTTTTCATCAGTGTATCGCCTCCTTTTCCGGTTCCGGACAGTAATCCGTCTCCACAGAGTAAATGACAGTGTCCTCCTGGTTGGCTGCTGTCAGCCGTTCTGCGGCGAAGGTGCCATGCTGTAAGGCACCCTGAGGGGTAATCTGAATACGGATCAGATAGCTTGCGTCGGAGACACTGCAGGTCTGCCAGTCAGAATCATAGTAGATCAGGTAATCCTCTGTCGTTTGTGCATTGGTATCTGATGT
>CABRZK010000277.1 GCA_902475415.1 uncultured Eubacterium sp. | reverse complement strand
GATTTGATTCACCAATATAAGCCTCTTTCCCATTCTCTAAAATATAAAGCATTGGCCAATTCGTAAGATAATTTTCCGTTCCATATTCTTGATTTTTAAAATCGCCCTCAATAATTTTAAACATACACTAATCCTTCTTTTCAAACTAGAAAACTTAAGGTCATCTATTTTCTGCTGTCACATTTCTTTTTTATATCTTTTCCGATATTGTGACACATTCCATTAAAACTTAAATATATGCAGAACGCCACTTTATACTATTTACATCTAATAGATTATAATTATATGTTAACTTACTCTCCCATACTCTGAAATAATTTCAATACATCTCAATTTGACCGGGGTCTGCTCCCTGACCTCTCATCGCTTCCCATCCCGGCTTCAAAAAATATTTCATTGACTCTTCTGCTTTTTATCGTGATAATCGGCAAGAATCTTATCCAGTGTAATGGATTTCATGCTGGCAATCACATCTGTTTTCAACTCTTCGTAGGTATCATCCAGCACTGACTGAATCTTCCTGCCCACAGGGCAAAACGGTGATGGTGACGAATGAATACCGATCATTTTGTCAATGGCATCCGGTTCCACTGCTGTACAAATCCGATAAAGTGTTATATCTTCGGATTCTGCTGCAAGAGTCGCACCGCCAGTACCGGACTTCACATACAGAACACCGCTTTTTTTCAGCGCACTGAGAATACCCCTGATTGTCACCGGATTGCAGCCGGTAGAAAGCGACAGCAGTTCGCTCGTCACTTTATTCTCTGTTCCATATTCATGGATAAAGATCAAACAGTGAATAGCAATCGAACATTTGTTACTGACATGCATAATCTTTGCCCTCCCGCTTTCATTTTAGCATAGTCCTCTCCTGCTGTAAATATTGACACGACACCTCACAATTGCTATACTGATATCAAAGCTGTAACTCTATTTTTTACATTGAAGGAGTGTTTATAATGAAATGCTATCAGATTCTTTTCAGTCCCACTGGCGGAACCGAAAAAGTCGCCGCTGCAATCACTCAGAACTGGCCGAAAGTCCAGACGATTGATCTTTCCTCTACCTCCACAGATTTTGCATCGTTCTTCATTGAATCCGGTTCACTGGTGCTTGTCGCCATGCCGTCTTTTGGTGGAGTAGCCCCGCAGTTGGCACTTGATCGCTTTGCTCAGATCAATGGAAATCGTGCGAAGTGCGTTCTTGTGGCAGTATACGGGAATCGCGTCTATGAGAGTACGCTTGTTCAAATGGAGGATACTGCGAATGCCGCTGGCTTTCAGGTGATTGCCGCCATTTCTGCCGTTGCAGAACATTCAATTATTCACGAATATGCCGCAGGTCGTCCCAATGCAGAAGACTGCAAACAACTCTCTGCATTCGGTACCAAAATTTTTGAAAAAGCACTATCCGGCTCCCTGGCAGTTCCCGCCATTCCTGGCAAGCGTCCTTACAAAAAATCCAGCAGCGGATTTGTTCCCTCTACTGATTCTCATTGCACAAATTGCGGTCTGTGCGCGGAGAAATGTCCTGCTCAGGCGATTTCCAAGGATAATGGCAAGGTCACCGATAAATCCAAGTGCATTTCCTGTATGAGATGTGTCTCAATCTGCCCTGTTCATGCACGCAGCCTTAACAAGGTAACGGTTTCTGTTGTGGCATCAGCTATCAAGAAAGCCTGTTCCGTTCAGAAATCAAATGAACTTTTTCTATAAGAGGACAAACCTTTGGATGGGTTTTGACCGGGGTCAGCCCCCTGGGTTTTAAGCCAGTTGTTGCAAACGATTAACCTTTTCTGTATTTTGTTTTTCTGCCGCTTCCGTCCTGATAGATCAAGCCGTCTGTAACCATGCGTTTTAGAATACGGCTGGCCGTTGTTTGGCTGACATCCAACAGTTGATCCACATCGCTACGCACTACATAGCCGTTTTGGCCAATCAAGTCCAGAATCTTTTCTTCATTGGATTTACGTTCATTAGGCACGCTATCAGTTGCCTTAACGGCATTTCTATTGGGGAGTGTAATTTTGAAAGCGTTGTTTGTCACTTCAATTTTAGGTTCTACCCCTGTGCCTGCGTATGCTTTCATGATTTTGGGCATACCGGTTCCGTAAGCTTCAATCAGCTGTAAGCGATAGAAGATAGCTGCTAATTTCGGATTTCTGCAAACGGAAAGTCCTAGCATAATGTCATCCAAAGTGATTCCGGCAGGCAGACCGCCCACGGATACAAATTCGATTCGATCATCATAGATACTGACAAGGGTGCTGGCACTAAAAGAATAATCTCTATGCACCAGAGAATTCATCAATGTTTCTCTCAGCGCGTCCTCTGGATAATCTTTGGTATCAGTTCGGTATAGTCCCTCAAATGTGGCCTTGGTTTGATTGTGCAGATCGAGATAGGCATACAAATCCTCCATCTGCTGAAACAACGAACCGGTAAACTCACGTCTATCTTGGAATACGCTCTGATCAACACCGGCAAAGGTTGCAGCCTTGATGGTACTCGGACATTGTTCGGACAGAAGCAACGCTACATTGGAGTAAATGTCGTCCGAGGAAACCATTCCCAAAGTCTGCATCTTAGCAGCATCATAGGGAACCTTCCTCTTGGCAAACTGTGCTTCAGCTGCCTGAAATGACAAATTCTGCTCCAAAGAGCGCATGGTTTCAAAACTGTCGCCATCGGTTTCTTTAATCATTTTTCGAATGGCGGTATCAGAGGCAGGATCTGTAGATGTACCATTGCGGACATACACACCGCTGGGCTTTAATCCCTTACTGCCCAGATAATAGGGACGGTCTGTACCCTCCTGGACGGTCACGGCGATAATTTGTTTATCATTTATCACCTGTGTCTCGTAGTGGACAAACATCGTAATATCAGGTTTGATGGAATCCCGAACCATATTATTTATTTGCAAGGTAACACGGTCGGCACTATCCACACCAATCACCGTACCATTGTCCTCAACACCAATGTAAAGAGTGCCGCCTCTTGTGTTAGCAAAGGCAATCACCTCTTTGCAAAGGTCTGCAACAACCGAAGACTTGAGTTCGATAGTTTCGCTCTCAATAAATGTCATAAGGCACCTCCTGTAGTTTTCCTAATCACCATTATAATCATTGTAGTCATTATAGTCATTTTTGTCAATTTATATTCATGTGGTGATTAGAAAACCTTGACACTTCTCACAGGTGAAAGTTTGCCCGGGGTCCGACCCTGACCTTCTATTATTCAATCCTCCGTCCTATCAAAGCGGCATCGGTGTCCGGGCGATCAGAATGACCGCCAGAATCGCGCCCACA
>CABRZK010000276.1 GCA_902475415.1 uncultured Eubacterium sp. | reverse complement strand
CTTCTCCGGACTGTGTTGCAGCGTCCGTGCTTCTGGTTGCACCGAGAGCCATGTTTCCAGGAAGAGCTGTTCCGCTTCCGAGACGGTAAACAATACCGCCTTCCTGGTCGATTGTCAGGAGCAGCGGGATGTTGCTGCCGTCCGTTCCGCTTGTGGCAGCTTCCTGAAGATCCGTTGTCAGTTTCAGTGTCTGATCTGTCTGAGCTACATTTTCAGCGAAAAGAATAACTCCGCCGAAATCATAATCCTTGATGATCTGAGCCACTTCATCGTTCATCACCTGGAAATTTTTCTGTCCCGAGTCCGATTCTGTCTGCCATTTACGGAAATCAGGCATCATCATCTGGGCGATCTTCTGGCGGAGCGTCATTTTGCTCATCAGATTGTCGACAACAGAGGTTTCAGCAGCCGGGTCAGCAGGAGCAGCATTTACAGCTAATGTTCCAAGTGAGCTGACACACATAACGGCTGTCATTGCAGAAGCCATAAAGCGTTTGAGTGTGTTCTTCTTCATTTCTTTTCTCTCCTTTCATAAGATAAATATTAAAGATGTTGAGAATAAAAATGATGCCGGCGAATTGCTTCGTTATAAAGTGATGGGCCCTCTCACTCTGGCATCATAATTCAAATTTATCATAGCATATTTAACTGAAAATTCAATGATGATATATGAAATATTTAGTACCTTTTGGCAAATATAAGATTGAGAAAATGACAAATAGAAAAAGAATATGTTTGTCAGGCAACTCTTATAGCTGAACAACTTTTTTGCCTTGACTTTTCCGGAATTTCTACTATATAATAAGAATAGACTAACAGGAAAATAACGCAGAAGAAGACAAGTACGTCTGTCGTAAAAGACACAGAGAGCTCCGGTGGGTGGGAAGGAGTACAAGTAACACAGGCGGAATATCACTTCGGAGTTGCAGACTGAAAGCTGTTTTACAGCATCGCTGAAAGTAAGTCGTGCCGGATTCCCCCGTTATCGGGAACGCATATCGCATTTTGTCGGTATGTTGTAACAGGTGGTTATGAGAGTATTGGCTGTCATCCTTTTACAGGATGACAGCTTTTTGATTTATTCCTTATAATAAGGACAGGAGGTTGCTTATGTACGAAAAAGTTTCGACAAATCTGAATTTCGTAGACAGAGAAAAAAATGTTGAGAAATTCTGGGAAGAGAATCACATCTTTGAAAAGAGTATGGAAAACCGTAAAGAAGGTGAAACTTACACCTTTTATGACGGACCGCCAACAGCTAACGGCAAACCGCATATCGGACATGTTCTGACCCGTGTTATCAAAGATATGATTCCGAGATATCAGACCATGAAAGGCAAAATGGTTCCGCGTAAAGCCGGATGGGATACACACGGTCTGCCGGTTGAGCTGGAAGTAGAAAAAATGCTCGGTCTGGACGGAAAAGATCAGATCGAAGAATATGGACTGGTTCCTTTCATTGATAAATGTAAAGAGAGCGTATGGAAATACAAAGGCATGTGGGAAGATTTCTCCGGAACGGTTGGTTTCTGGGCTGACATGAAAAATCCGTATGTTACCTATGATGATAACTATATCGAGTCTGAATGGTGGGCACTGAAAACCATCTGGGAAAAAGGCCTGCTGTACAAAGGATTCAAGATTGTTCCTTACTGCCCGCGCTGCGGTACTCCGCTTTCTGCCCAGGAAGTGGCACAGGGTTACAAGGACGTAAAAGAACGTTCTGCTGTTGTACGTTTCAAAGTCAAAGACGAGGACGCTTACATTCTGGCATGGACAACCACACCATGGACACTGCCTTCCAACCTTGCACTTTGCGTAAACCCGGATGAGGATTATGTAAAAGTTCAGATGAAAGAAGACGGCCGTGTTTATTACATTGCACAGGCTCTGGCTGACAAGGTGCTCGGCGAAGATGCTTACAATGTACTGGAGAATTACAAAGGAACAGACCTGGAATATAAAGAGTACGAACCACTGTACAGCTGTGCAGCCGTTCATGCAGAAAAACAGAACAAAAAAGCATTTTATGTTGTTTGTGATACTTACGTAACACTGACAGATGGTACCGGTATTGTTCATATCGCACCGGCATTTGGTGAAGACGATGCAAAAGTCGGACGTAAATACGGACTGCCGTTTGTACAGCTGGTTGACGGCAAAGGCAACCTGACGGAAGATACACCGTTTGGTGGTATCTTTGTAAAAAAAGCAGATCCGCTCGTGCTGAAAGACCTCGATGAGAGAGGACTTCTGTTTGATGCACCGAAGTTTGAGCACAGCTATCCGCACTGCTGGAGATGCGACACTCCGCTGATCTACTACGCAAGAGAATCCTGGTTCATCAAGATGACAGCTGTCAAAGATGACCTGATCCGCAATAACAACACCATCAACTGGATTCCGGAAAGCATCGGTAAAGGACGTTTCGGTGACTGGCTGGAGAATGTTCAGGACTGGGGTATCAGCCGTAACCGTTACTGGGGAACTCCGCTGAACATCTGGGAGTGTGAGTGCGGACATCAGCATTCGATCGGAAGCCGTCAGGAACTGTTCGAAATGAGTGGAAATGAAAAGGCAAAAACCGTAGAACTGCACCGTCCGTACATCGATGAGATCACGATCAAGTGTCCGAAGTGCGGCAAGCCGATGCACCGTGTACCGGAAGTGATCGACTGCTGGTTTGACTCAGGAGCAATGCCGTTCGCACAGCATCATTATCCGTTTGAAAATAAAGACGTGTTTGAGAAACAGTTCCCGGCACAGTTTATTTCCGAAGCAGTTGACCAGACAAGAGGATGGTTCTATTCTCTGCTTGCAGAATCTACGATCCTGTTCAACAAAGCACCGTATCAGAACGTTATCGTTCTTGGACATGTACAGGATGAAAACGGTCAGAAGATGAGTAAATCCAAGGGAAATGCTGTTGATCCGTTTGATGCACTTCAGACTTACGGAGCAGATGCGATCCGCTGGTATTTCTACATCAACAGTGCACCATGGCTGCCGAACCGTTTCCACGGCAAAGCCGTTCAGGAAGGACAGCGTAAATTCATGGGAACTCTGTGGAATACTTATGCATTCTTCGTTCTGTATGCGAATATTGATGAATTTGACGCAACAAAATATACATTAGACTACGACAAACTCTCCGTAATGGATAAATGGCTGCTCTCCAAGATGAACACCATGATTCAGACCGTGGATGACAACCTGGCAAATTACCGTATTCCGGAAACTGCAAGAGCACTTCAGGAATTTGTGGATGATATGAGTAACTGGTATGTACGCCGCAGCCGTGAACGTTTCTGGGCAAAAGGCATG
>CABRZK010000275.1 GCA_902475415.1 uncultured Eubacterium sp. | reverse complement strand
TGTCAAATTGTCTGCTCTACGACGGCTTTTTTTCTTTTGCCGTCGTCCGGCAGATAGATGGTTTGTTTAGTTATGGCTTGCATTACCTATGGGCTGATTTCCAGACATTCCGGCCTGTGTATGCTCGTCAAATTCCTCTTGACTGTATTTCTCGATGCCAGTTAATGTTCCGTGATGTTCGCTGTTCAAGTGGCCGTAATCACGAACGGTATAAATGTCTATTGTGCCAACACCACTTCCAAGCGTTCTCATTTCGCCTCGGAATTTTCCGCTGGTGAGACTTTCACCATTAGAAGTGAGAACATCCCGGAAATAGCGGACTTCCTCACCATTGAAATACCACTGATCTTTTTCGGCATCATAGGTTACTCCAAATGCCTCATACTCTGCAACGAGCTTTGCAGTTTCGCTATCTTCAAGCGGCGTTCCTGCCATAGCAACGGATGTGCTGCTTTTCAACGCCTCAATATCCCGTGCGTCAAATTCCTGCTGGGTAAACTCTTTTAAGCCAATCAGTTTACCCGCCGGATCAACGGAGCCGTCAGCCGCTTTTGAAAAGCTCTCTAAATCCCGTACAGCATACACATCTACTGTGCCGTTCTCATTTAGAAAATCAATACCGGCGGTTTCGTTGTTACTGATGGGATAATAGTCCTCAAACCAGCGAACCAAATTCCCGTTATAGGTAAGTTCATCTTTGACCGCGTCATAGGTCATCCCGTATTGTTCATAAGGTGCAAACATTTTTTCTTTGTCTGCGGCGGAGAGTGCCGAGCTGTCCTCGCTGTTTCCCAGCGCCTCAGAACCGCCAAGAGGTTGACTGATTTCTTCCTTGATAACGGGATTACCTTGTTCCTGGCTGTTCTGTGGTGTCGTACTGCATCCAGCCAAACAGCCTAACAAGAGCATGGACGCAGCGCATAATGCCATTCTTCTCATAGTGTTTACCAATCCTTTCTTTGAATGTACCCCAAGTATAGCAAAGCATTTTGGGATACCTTTGGGATTAGTTTGTGATTTATGTGTAGTTAAAAAAAGCGGCAGGTTGTTCACCTGTCGCTGATTGTCCGCTAAATCGTGAAGAAGAATTTAACACCGTTTTCTGTGTTGCAAGCCTCACAATAGCTGTTATGTTGTTGTAAAATTCTTTGAACCATATAAAGCCCTAAGCCGCTACCGCCTGTTCTTCTACTGCGGGATTGCTCCATACGATAAAAAGCGTCAAACAATTTGGGAATATCATCTTCTGGTATATGTGTACCTGTGTTCTCTACGGAGAACAAAAAGCGTCCGTTGGTATTTTGTAAAATAATATCAACGCTTGCTCCATGCGGCGAATACTTTACAGCATTTGAAATCAAATTGGAGAACACCTTTTCAATCAGTAATTTGTTCCCATTGATAAAAGCGGGAGACTGTATAGCAAGATGTATTTGTAGCTCTTTTGTTGCCACTAAATCATCAATCTCCCTCAAATAGCCATGTATCATGGGAGCGCAATCAAAATGCTCCATTTTGAAATCGACATTGGTTTCCAGCCTTGAAATCGTTAATATTTCCTGCACCATCGTTTCAAGCGTAGCTGCAACTTCCAAGGATCGGGCAAGATACTTTTCGTGGTCTTTATATGCCCCTATACCCAATAGCATCCCCTCTAATTGACCCTTGATAATGGTGATAGGGGTTTTCAGTTCATGGGAAGCGGAAGAAAAGAAATCCTGTTGTGCCCGTTCCAGCGCCTTTTGATGTTCAATATCCTTTTGGAGCTGGAGATTTGCACTTTGCAACTCCTCCAAGGTAGCAGATAGTTTCCGGGACAGCGTATTCAAGCTATTCTCCAGTACACCCAGCTCGTCAGAACGGCGTTCCTCAAGTTGCCATTCCAGCCGCATATCAGACATTTCTTTAGAAATCCGACTGATTTTTAATACCGGGTTTGTAATAATACGAGAATACACCCAAGCAGTTGCCAACGATACAAGGAGAATAACGCAAAACAAAATCGGTAATACGCTTACAAATGATTGCCGCAGTTCTGCGATTTGAGAGGCTTCTCCATAAACTGTTAAAATATATTGGCTATTATCATCTGCAAATGAGAAGTAATAGCTGTTGGATATAATCGGCGCACTTTCATAAGATGCTCCGCCAAGAGCCTCCCCGGTGATCCCATCGTTAAAGCTATTTTGGTTAGACGGTGTTTCCACCAGAACACCATCAGCAGTATAAAGCTCCACCATGCTAATTGTTGTGTTTTGAAGAAACTGATCAAAAAGTCCGCCGCTATCCTGCATACGGATATGTTCTAATTCATAAATAAAGTCGCTTGTCTGTTCATCTAATGCCGCATTGAGATTGTTAGAATAGGTTTGAGGCATATACCAAGCCAAAACGCCATAGACAAGAAAGCTCACGCAGAGCAAAACTGCCACAGTCAGAATAAAGACTTTAGCAAACAGACTGCCTTTAATTCTCTTTATCAACTTTATATCCCACCCCTCTGATTGTTTGAATGAAATCTATTCCCAATTTTTTTCGTAGATTTTTGATATGGGTATCAACAACACGCTCGTCCCCATAAAAATCATATCGCCACAGCTTATCCAACAAGTTCTGCCGGGTCAATATCCGGCCCTGATGGGTCAGCAGTTCCCGCAGTATTTCAAATTCCTTTTGTGTCAGTTCAAAATTAGCTCCGTCCACGGTGGCGGTGTAGCTGTCACAGTTCAAAAGCAAATTGCCATAAGTAATGATTTGATACTTTTCATCTGTTTCCCGGTTACTGCGCCGAAGTACAGCCGCAATTTTGCGGAGCAGGACAGGCATAGAAAACGGTTTTGTGATGTAGTCATCCACCTGCAAATCCAATCCTTTAATCTGATCTTCTTCTCCGCTTAATGCGGTTAGCATAATGATAGGAACATCAGATTGCTTGCGTATCAATTCACAGACACCGTAACCGTCAATTTTGGGGAGCATAATGTCCAATACAATCAAGTCATATCGTTGGCCTGCAAATAAAGAGAGTGCCTCGACACCATCATTTGCAACAGCTACTTCATATCCTGCTTCTTGTAAAAAATTCTGTAAAAGTTCTTGAATATCAAAATCGTCCTCAACGACTAAAATCCTTTGCATGGTAACACCTCCAAAGATAGCGTATCATAGATTTTTGTGATTAAAGTGTAGTTTTCAAATTTTCTTTCTGTTATTATACCTTGGCCGTGTAACATCGGCAACCTTGTCAGCGGACAATAAAATACTACCAAAACATAAAACTGTGTTTCGTTCTCATAGTCAAACCCGAAATGTAAAATAATATAGGGGTGATATGAGAATGTACCAAGACACCAG
>CABRZK010000274.1 GCA_902475415.1 uncultured Eubacterium sp. | reverse complement strand
GCGAGGTTCTTCTTTTTTCAATTGGCGCTGTTTACGGATTACAGGAATGCTCCTATCTAACGCTAATTAGCAATGCTATGTAGCTACATTATATTATGACGAATGACGGAAATCAATAGACTTCACAAAAAAGTTACAAATCCGCAAACAAAAAGACTTAACGAACCTATTCAAAGCAAAAAAAGAAGCTGGAGGTAATGCAAATTGAATTGCATACCTTCCAGCTTTTTTCTGCCTTAACGGTTCTGTTCCTGTTTCTTTTCCTGATGTTCTTCCTCAATACGGAGCAGGGTGTCCACATTGGATTTGACCGCCTGCAACTCCTGATTTTCTTTTCGCAGCCGTTTGTAATCTTCGTAGGCGGCTTTCTTCTTTGTCAGCAGATCGGCATACTCCGTCTGCAAAACTTTGACCGTGGGCAGCTTCTTCACGCCCTGGGCGTCAAAGGCCCGCTTCGCCGCCTCATGGAGAAGCAGATCCGCTTCGTGAGCGGTATGGAAAGCCGGTTTGTCTGCCGCCTTGGTCTTGCGGTAGGCAACATAGGTATCCCGTGTTTTGGCGTAGTTGATAATATGGGTTTTGAGAGCCGCTATCTGCTCCATGCGGTGTTCCATCTGCTTGATGGAAGTGGATACTGCTTCAAAGTCAGCCGCTATTGTTTCAGCCCGTTCCGAAAGAACATCGTACTCCGTAATACCATGCTCGGTAAGGTAGTTCAAGGTCTTGGACGCTTCCTTCAGATTGTGTATCTTCATCCAGCGTTCCAGGCCGGGGCCACGACCCTGCAGGCGGGCTTGAATGTCCATAAGCAGATTGACCTTGCCGTCCATGTGCAGATTGATTTTCTTCCGCTTGGGCAGTTGCGTTTTGCCGATCCGCTCTTGCAGAGCTTCCAGTGTATAATCAGCGCCCAGTGTTTTGGAACGGGTAAAGCGTTCCTGACCCTGGGCACGGAATTTCAGTATCTTCTTACTCTGGATAACCTCGTAACCTTCCTGTCGCATTGCCTCCAGAAATTCATCGAATGTACTGACCTTGGGCAGAACCTTATCAATGGTCTGGCGCAGACGGGCTTTCCAGCTTTTGCCTGCTTTCTCAGCCGACCATTCTGCGTAGTGCTTGCCTTTGTCCTGGGGTTCCTCGATGATGTCCAGACCAAACTCCTGGCAGATACGGTCATTGATTTTTCGCAGAGGAATGAAGCTATTCTTCACATTGTTGAACTTGTGGGAGCAGTCCAGGGCGGTGCTGTTAAACTCGATATGATTATGAATGTGGTGTTTGTCAATGTGGGTAGCCACAATGAATTGGTGTTCGCCGTCGGTAAACTCCATGGCTATCTTATAGCCCAGCTTGTTGGCGTCCTCCGGCGTGATGGTTCCCGGCTTAAAGGACTGTATCAGCAGATAGGAAATCACATCTTTGTCCGGGGCACGTCTGCGCCCGGTGGTAGCGGTGTAAATCTGCTTGCTGATCACAAATTCCTGCCACGCAGTATCGGGAGAACACTGGTAGCCTGTTACCAGCAGACCACCGTTTGTTTTCTCCGGGTTCTTGTCATAGTCAATGCGATCCGCCAGCACAGCAGCGATACTGCGTCCCTCGCTGGCATGACGGGGTTTGATTTTTGAGATTGCCATGTGACGGCTCCTTTCTGGGTATAATTTAAGCCGCAGACCTTGTGGCCTGCGGCTTATGTATTAAGTTTAAAGATTTATAAAAACGTCATTGGGGAGGGATTTACAGCAGCTTTTAATGATGTCAACAATTGGCTTATATATGGAAATAGCTTATTATCATCAAAGTCTATCAACTCTTTTATTCCTTTTTCCAACTCGACAATTTTTTGAACATCCCTTATATCGGAAGGGTATTCATCTTTGCCGATTAGAAGTTTCATCACTTTCCCTCCGCGAATTTCTTCAATCTCTTTATACAAAGGCTTGCCCTTATGCTTTATGTAATTATACAATCCACGAATATTGCTATTTGAAAAATCCTTCCAAAATTCTATAATCAAATCCATAACAGGAGAAAACTCGGGTAACATAGTACGCAAATAATCAAACGGATTCCCCTGTGCATGAGGAGTGGAAACTCCATTTTCGGTTTTTCTCAACAAGTCATACGCTTCTTCGATTGGGTGCATTCCACGCACATCTCTTGCATTAGTTATATTACCTTCATCATCAAAAGTATATAAGGCATATTCTGCCGATACATATGCAATTGTCCACGATAAATCAACCAAAATATTATAGTTAATCAAAGCTGTTTCATATAATTCTGCTTTGAAAGTCAACTCCATTGCCTTTTGAACATCTGGTTTTTCAATGGGATTGAACCAGTAATCCCAATTGTCCTCTTGGGTCTTTCTAAGAAAAATTCTTGCAGAACAATACCTATTAAAAATTTCATTCCATTTTGCAGCAAAGTACATATCTTGATTAGTCGGTAATACTGTGCCTATAAGATTGAATTTTGTTTCATGTGGTGGCTCGATAGTTCCAAAGATGTCATTGGTAAATATATCTCTCATTTCTTCCTCCAAAATATGTTGGGCTTTCTTTATTCATACTGCCGATCATCGGTTTTCATCAGATATAAAAACAAGTTTATAAATTCTGGATATTTATTTTTATCCTGCTCAAACCATTCACTAAATACTTTCACAGCCTTTGCAGTATCAAAAATGTCTTTTGATGTCGGCAAGCCTACTACTAAGAGATCATCCACAACAAGTGCTTTTGAATATCCGCTGTCTTTTTCATATCCTGCATTTTTGCTATATAATTCACTCAATTTTGAGTTCAAAATATTTATAGACCTCATTTTTTGTGTGTAGAAATTTTTATCAATTATGTTTTCTCGTAATGATTTCTCAAGCAAATCAATAGCTTTGTCTTTCTCTCCAAATTTTACATAAGCAAGAGAAAGACGATCAACCACATCCAAATTTATGTAATGGGCAGATACCTTCTCTAAAATATATATCCTGTGTTTCAAAGGTAGCATACTGAAGATTGTAAAAATATTTTCGCTACCAAATTTATGCTCTGGCTCAAGAAAATATCTAACAAATATGTCTTCCACAATATGCACTGCTTTATCTATAATTTGCTGTAGTTCATCATTGCTGACTTGCCCGCTAAAATGCGATCCATCACCTCCAACCCTGAAAATTTCTTGAATACTATCCGCAATTTCACTATCATATTTATCTCGAATGATTTTTATTTTTCTACCCCAGTTTACCCCAGCGTAATCTTCAGTTGGTTTTAAAGTAGGTACAATTTTATCCTTCAAGAGTAAATCAATAATACCTTCTACATATTGCCTTGTGTTGTTAGCACGAATTTTTGCTTTTTGATTATCGTCCATAAATATCTCAAATA
>CABRZK010000273.1 GCA_902475415.1 uncultured Eubacterium sp. | reverse complement strand
TTACTTTGTCCGAGATTTTCAGACAATTTTAAATGCGGACAAAGTAATTTTGCCGGGAGTGGGAGCTTTTGGTGATGCCATGGCAAATCTGAAACGTCTGGAACTGGATAAAGTGATTCGTGAATTGAATGAGAAACAGACTCCGTTTCTTGGAATCTGTCTTGGACTGCAGTTGCTTTTTGAAAGCAGTGAGGAAAGCCCGGGAGTGGAAGGCCTTGGACTGTTAAAAGGTCAGATTCGCAGAATCCCGGATAAAGATGGATTAAAGATTCCACATATTGGCTGGAATTCTCTGGATTTTCAGAATGAGGGACGGATTTTTAAAGGCATGGAAGAACATCCATATGTATATTTCGTTCATTCTTATTATTTACATGCGGAAGAACCGGAGATTGTCAAAGCTACAACAGAGTACAGTACATGTATTCATGCATCAGTAGAAAAAGGAAATCTTTTTGCCTGTCAGTTCCATCCGGAAAAGAGCAGTACGGTAGGATTGCAGATTTTGAAGAATTTTGCCGGAATTGAAGGAGGTCGTGTATAATGTTTACAAAACGAATTATCCCATGTCTGGATGTAAATAATGGTCGTGTCGTAAAGGGTGTTAATTTTGTGAATTTAAGAGATGCCGGAGATCCGGTGGAGATTGCAGCGGCTTATGATAAGGCCGGCGCAGATGAAGTCGTTTTCCTGGATATCACGGCTTCTTCCGATGCCAGAAATACGGTTGTTGATATGGTAAGAAAAGTAGCGGAAAATGTGTTTATTCCATTTACGGTCGGTGGTGGAATCCGTACAGTAGACGATTTCAAGGCATTATTGCGGGAAGGTGCGGACAAGATTTCCATTAATTCCTCTGCAATTAATACACCAAACCTGATTTCAGAAGCTGCGGATAAGTTTGGCAGTCAGTGTGTGGTTGTCGCAATCGATGCCCGCAGAAGAGAAGATGGCAGTGGTTGGAATATTTATAAAAATGGCCGCAGAGTGGATGTCGGCATTGATGCAGTGGAATGGGCTATGAAAGTGGACAGGCTGGGAGCTGGAGAAATCCTTCTGACAAGTATGGACTGTGATGGCACAAAGGCCGGATATGATCTGGAGCTGACACGTCTGATTGCGGAAAATGTATCAATTCCGGTAATCGCATCCGGTGGAGCCGGTACGAAAGAGCATTTTTATGAAGCTTTGACAGAGGGAAAAGCAGATGCAGCACTGGCAGCTTCTCTGTTTCACTATAAAGAACTGGAAATTATGGATCTGAAAAATTATCTGGCAGAAAAAGGTGTTTCTGTACGACGTTAATGTGATTTTCAGACATGTGGTCAGGCGTGCATGACGCACATCTCGCAACAGGAATGCCGAGGCATTCCTGAATTAAAAATAGAAAAAATGAGACAGAGGGGATAAAAGATGCCACCAATTACAAATGACTGGCAACAGCCGTTAGCAGAAGAATTTAAGAAACCTTACTATAAAGAATTATATAAAAAAGTGCTGGAAGAATATCAGACAAGACAGATTTTCCCGAATCCGGATGATATTTTTAACGCGTTTCATCTGACTCCGTTGAAGGACGTAAAGGTAGTGATTCTGGGACAGGATCCTTATCATAATGACGGACAGGCACACGGACTCTGTTTTTCTGTAAAACCGGATGTGGATATTCCACCATCCCTGGTGAATATTTATCAGGAATTACACGATGATCTCGGATGTAAGATCCCGAATAATGGATATCTGGTAAAATGGGCAAAACAGGGCGTATTAATGCTTAATACAGTATTGACTGTCCGTGCACACCAGGCAAATTCACATCGTGGAATTGGCTGGGAACAGTTTACAGATGCAGTGATCCGTGCAGTCAATGCACAGGATCGCCCTATCGTTTTTTTGCTCTGGGGACGTCCGGCGCAGATGAAAAAAAGTATGCTGAATAATCCGAAACATCTGATTCTGGAAGCACCGCATCCAAGTCCGTTGTCGGCATATCGTGGATTTTTTGGATGCAGACATTTCAGTCAGACGAATGCATTCCTGGAGAAGAATGGGATAGCACCAATTGACTGGCAGATTGAGGATGTATAGTCTTTCTTGTTATGAAAAAATGACGCGCGAAAAGAATTTTTATAAAAATCAGAAAGAAAAAAGGAAACAGGAAAGAAGTACGGAATATATAAAATAGGACATTTTTTGTTTGCCTATTAAATCTTGTAACAAGATACAGGGAGTATAATAATCGTATGACAATTCGTGAACAGATGGAATTATCAGAACGTACATATTTAAGTCCTTATGCAACTTTGAGTCAGAATTCAAAAGGGCGGGACAGAGAAGAACCGGAGTGCGATATTCGTCCGGTTTTTCAGCGTGACCGGGATCGGATTTTACACTGCAAATCGTTTCGCAGATTAAAGCATAAGACACAGGTGTTTCTGTCTCCACAGGGAGACCATTACAGGACACGTCTGACACATGCCTTGGAAGTTTCACAAAATGCAAGGACGATTGCAAAAGCACTTCGCCTGAATGAATCCCTGGTGGAAGCAATTGCTCTGGGACATGATCTGGGACACACGCCCTTTGGGCATGCCGGAGAAGGTATGCTGAATGAGTTGTGTGACGGTGGATTCAAACACAATGAGCAAAGTGTGCGTATTGTAGAAAAACTGGAAAAAGAAGGAAAGGGATTGAATCTGACCTGGGAAGTCAGAGATGGAATACTGAACCATCAGACCAGTCTGATGCCATCTACACTGGAGGGGAAAATAGTACGTCTGTCAGACAAAATCGCATATATCAATCATGATATTGATGATGCAATTCGTGCGCAGGTATTGCAGGAAGAGGATATTCCCCTTAAATACAGAAAAGTTCTTGGTTTTAACACGAGAGAACGGCTGAATACGCTGATTCATGATATTATAGAGCAAAGCTGGGAGAAAGATGATATCAGTATGTCCCCGGATGTTGCAGAAGCGATGCAGGGATTACGCAGTTTTATGTTTCAGAGTGTATATACAAATCCTGTTGCAAAGGGAGAAGAGACGAAGGCAAAAGAATTGCTGGAACGTCTTTTTGTGTTTTATCTGAAACATATAGACATTCTTCCTTCTTATTATTTGCAGATGCTTGAAGAAGGCGAAGAAAATGACCGGGTGGTCTGTGATTACATAGCGGGAATGACAGATCAGTATGCACTGGCAAAATACAGTGAGTATTTTATGCCAAAATCCTGGCAGGTTTATTGAAATATGCCAAATGGCAGGCGATATAATAAAGTATAATGAGTGCAAACGAGTCAACATGCTCGCATGATTGACGAGTGACGAATGTTGATCATGAACCGTTTTTGTTCATGATATAATGAGTGCAAACGAGTCAACGTGCTCGCATGATTGACGA
>CABRZK010000272.1 GCA_902475415.1 uncultured Eubacterium sp. | reverse complement strand
CCTGCAGATAGTGCTGTATTTCGATGAAAATGAATCTGAAAATGTACATTTATTCATCTTTTAAATAGAATACATGAAAAAATACAGCCATTTTGAGAAAAAACTGGAAATGCTATAGGATTTGCTGTATAACAATACATATAAAAAAGAACAAAGATGCAGGAAGAAAAAATAAAACCTGCAAAATAGATAAGAAAGAAGGATATCACAGTGGAAAAGAAAAATATCGATTGGGAAAACCTGGATTTTGGATATCGCCAGACAGACAAACGTTTCGTAGCAAACTATAAAGATGGCGCATGGGATGAGGGAACTCTGACCAGTGACGCAACCATCGTTTTAAATGAGTGCGCAGGTGTATTACAGTATGCACAGACTGTTTTCGAAGGATTAAAAGCATATACAACTGTAGATGGTAAGGTAGTCATCTTCCGCCCGGATCTGAACGCATCCCGTATGGCAGATTCTGCAAGAAGACTTGAAATGCCAGTTTTCCCGGAAGATAAATTCGTTGAGGCTGTAGAGGCAACTGTTAAAGCAAATATGGCATATGTACCGCCATATGGCACTGGCGCAACTCTTTACATTCGTCCGTATATGTTCGGAAGCAGCCCTGTTATCGGTGTAAAACCGGCGCAGGAGTATCAGTTCCGTATTTTAACAACACCGGTTGGACCGTACTTCAAAGGCGGCGTAAAACCGTTGACCATCCGTGTAACAGATTTTGACCGTGCAGCACCTCATGGAACAGGTCATATCAAAGCCGGATTAAACTATGCAATGAGCTTGCATGCAATCGTAACTGCTCATGAAGAAGGATACGCTGAGAATATGTATCTGGATGCTGCAACACGTACCAAAGTTGAGGAGACAGGTGGAGCAAACTTCTTATTCGTTACAAAAGAAGGCAAGATCGTAACACCGAAGTCTGACAGTATTCTGCCATCTATCACACGTCGTTCCCTGATGTATGTGGCTGAGCATTATCTCGGACTGGAAGTAGAGCAGAGAGAAGTATATCTGGATGAGGTTCCGAACTTCGTAGAGTGTGGTCTGTGCGGTACAGCAGCAGTTATCTCTCCGGTTGGTAAGATCGTAGATCATGGTCGTGAGATCTGCTTTGCAAGCGGTATGGATGAAATGGGACCGGTTCTGTCCAAGATGCGTGAGACATTAGTTGACATTCAGGAAGGCAAGATTGAAGCTCCGGAAGGATGGATTCACGTAATCGAGTAATCGACAGAGAAATACAGCGGTTTCACAGGATATAAAAGATACTGTAATGGATGTGGAAGAATGGGATGACAGAATCCTGTTTCTGATGCGTCCGACAGAATTGTTGAGTTGTAATAAGATTGATTTTGAGATGTGACATCTCACTGTGATAAAAGAAGATACGCCCGAAACTCTTTGAAAACAAAGAATTTCGGGCGTATTTCATGTAATTTTTAATATGTTACCGGTCAGCAGATGCTTCAGATTTTTTTCCTTTTTCCGGAAGTCGTACATAAATTTTTTCGATACGATGCTTATTTTTTGTACGAACCTGCAGGAAAATATCATCCGGAGTGGTAACGGATTCACGGATTTTCGGGAGATGATCGAGCAGACCGATCATATATCCACCGATGGAATCATAATCATCCGATTCCAGATGCAGGTTTAATGCATCACTGAAATCTTCCAGATTCATGGAACCTTCTACCAGATACTCATGATCCGAAATTTTCTGAATCGGATCTTCTTCGTCGTAATCGTACTCATCCCGGATTTCACCGACAATTTCTTCAATCAGGTCTTCTAAGGTAAGCAGACCTGCAGTTGTGCCATATTCATCCAGAACAATAGCAATGTTGATGGATGAATTTCTCATTTCAACGAGAAGATCAGCGGTATGCTTGTGTTCGTAAGTAAAGTATGGCTCCCGCATCAGTTCTCTGACAGAGAAATGTTCCCGGTCACAGAGAAGCAGATCTTTGATATTCAGGATACCGATGACATCATCGGTACTTTCTTCGTATACCGGAAGTCTGGTAAAACGGTCTTCCCGGAAAATATCCAGAATTTCATCATAGCTGCTGTCTACCTGTGCAAAGGTCATATCAATACGTGGAACCATGACTTCTTTGGCAAGAGCATCACCGAAATCAAACACGTTGTTGATCATTTCTTTTTCTTCCGATTCAATGACACCGGATTCATGGCTGACATCCACAATGGTGCGAAGTTCACTTTCCGTCATTGCCTGTTTGCCTTCGGATGATTTTACGCCTAACAGACTAAGAACCAACATGGCCAGGTGATTAATGATAAAAATCACCGGGGTCAGAACTGTCATGATCAGCCAGATAATGTTGCAGAATCGCAGAGAAATTTTTTCTGCCCGCAAAGTAGCCATTGTCTTTGGAGAAATTTCTCCGAAGATCAGGATCAGCACGGTCAGGATTCCTGTGGCGATTCCGGCACCGGCACTGCCAAACAATTTGATGGTGAGGGTAGTAGCCAGTGAGGAAGCGGTCAGATTGACAACATTATTGCCAATCAGAATCGCACTCAGCATTTTTGCGGAGTCGTCTGTGATTTTCAGTACTCTGGCGGCACGCTTATTTCCTTCCTCTGCCAGTGATCGCATGCGAATGCGGTTTACCGTTGTCAGTGCGGTTTCCGATGAGAAAAAGAATGCTGACAGGGCCAGCAGTACGATCAGTATGATTAATTGTATTGTGGAACTTATGTCCAAAAATAATTCACCTCTCTATAAAATATGTTGTCTGCAAATCCGCAGTACTTTTATGGCGGAATGCAAATTTTATTTTTTATCATACAGGAAACAGTAGCGATTTTCAAGGTGTTGTTGTAGAAAAATAAAGTTCTAATCTTCAGATAGTCAGAATATATATAGTAAGAGAGGACATTCTTAATTTAGAGAACAGGAGAAAGAACAATAATAATGAAGCAGGTATGCAGAAATCAGAAAACAGTTTTAAAGGTGTTGAGTACATTGCTGGCCATGTATATTGTGACAGGGGCAGCATTATTTGCACTGGCATTTTTGCTCTATAGATTGGAACTGACAGAGCAGATGGTGTCCATTGGTATTATGATCATCTATGTGGCGGTGGGGCTGTTGGGAGGATTGATCATAGGAAAGCGGATGAAAATCAGGCGTTTTATGTGGGGGATTTTTATTGGGGCATGCTATTTTGGCGTTTTGTTTTTCGGATCCGTTCTGCTTAACAGAGGGCTTTCGTCGGATATATTACATATTATATTGACACTGCTCATGTGTATGGGAGCCGGAATGATTGGAGGAATGATAAGTTAGAATGTTGCAGTTCACCCGCGCCATTCGCAAAACGCCCGTTCCGGGCTTCTCCGTAGCTACGCTACTATTTTTGCTCATAAGACGGCGCTCCCTTCGTA
>CABRZK010000271.1 GCA_902475415.1 uncultured Eubacterium sp. | reverse complement strand
GTTACTAATCGTTTGAGGGCTTGACCAAAAGGTTGGAAATTGAATAGTGACGGCAAGATACAATCTCAGCTGTATGAAGTTTTGAAGGTATATAATATAATTAAAAAGTGTTGCATTAGTTTTTTAACTGATGCAACACTTTTTTGTTTGTCTGAGAATCTGAAAAGAGGACAAAAAGATGGAAATTACAGTAAGTAATATAAAAAAGCAGAAATATAGAAGAAAATAATGATCATCAGCAAACGATGTTTTTGTGAAAAATAGAATTATGAATCTTTCTGATTCAATTATGAGTTTTTCTGATTTAAGCGAAACATGTTTTTGTGAAAATCTAATAAGCCTTCTTCTTTCATCTTTCCAAGTTCTTTGGATAAAGCACTTCGATCTACGTTCAGATAATCTGCAAGCTGTTGTCTGTTAAATGGAATCTCAAAGGTATTGTTGTTCTGTTTGCGGTATTCCGCAGTCAGATAAGTTAATAAACGCCCACGAATACTTTTCGGAGTAGTACAGAAAATACGTGTGGATAAAGTCAGATTTTTGCGCATGGAAATTTGCAAGAGATTATCCATGAGTTTCCGATACCAGTCAGAATTTATGTTACTCTGTTCATCCATGATGCGACGAATATTTAAAAATAAAATTTGAGCAGGTTCTGCAGTCATTACTTCCACCAGCATTGGTTCCTGACAAAGTGCGTAGGTTTCTGCAAAAACTCCTCCAGAGGAAATATTACTGAGGATTGTGGATGATCCCAGAAAATCTGTATTAATAATATTTACGCTTCCGGTTAGTACGATGCCGATTTCATCAGCAATGGTATCCATATGATAGATAATTTGATTTTTGTCATACTCTTTTTTTCGCAGGTATCCTGCAGCATTCATTTGTTGAAGTTCATTTTCTGTGATTCCGCGAAAAAGAGGTGAGATACATTGGGTATTATGATTCATATTCAGATCCTTTAATTCAAAAATATAATTACTATTTGAGTGTATCATATCTGCAGTGATATGAAAAGAATGACATGGTGCAGACAAAAGAGTGCAGGTGAGAGGAAAGAACTTGCTAGGAACAGAAAAATTCGTTATGATGTAATACTTCTGGAAACAGGAATTGCAAAGAAACAGATTCATCATTATGGATTTGCATTCGAAGGAAAGCATGTTCTGATAGATGGGGAATAAAGCATAAGATTAATAAGAATGACTAAAAAAGGCGTTGTATGGTTACATTTACCATACAGCGCCTTTTGTCTGGTCATAAATTACTGAACAGAATAGATATCGTATTGAAAAATAAATCATTCTGATCATGAGATGAGTCTTACAACTGCTCGCAGATATGTCTTGCTACATAGACACCGCTGGCAGATGCATGGGACAGAGAATGTGTCACACCACTTCCATCACCGATGATGTAGAGACCTTTGTGGCAGCTTTCCAGATGCTCATCCAGTTCTACTTCCATGTTGTAGAATTTAACTTCCACACCGTAGAGCAGTGTATCGTCGTTGGCTGTACCTGGGGCAATTTTATCCAGGGCATAGATCATTTCCATGATTCCGTCGAGGATACGTTTCGGAAGTACCAGACTTAAATCACCCGGTGTAGCGGACAGAGTCGGGCGAACCAGACCTTCTTCAATACGTTTTACCGTACTGCGGCGTCCACGGACGAGATCGCCGAAACGCTGTACGATGACACCACCGCCAAGCATGTTGGATAATCTTGCAATACTCTCGCCGTATCCGTTACTGTCTTTGAACGGCTCAGAGAAGTGTTTTGCAACCAGAAGAGCAAAGTTGGTGTTCTCTGTCTGCTGAGCAGGATCTTCATAGCTGTGTCCGTTTACTGTAACGATACCGTTTGTGTTTTCATTTACTACGATACCATATGGGTTCATGCAGAATGTACGCACATTATCTTCGAATTTCTCAGTACGATATACGATTTTACTCTCGTACAGCTCATCTGTCAGATGAGAGAAGATAACAGCCGGAAGCTCTACGCGGACACCAATATCCACACGATTGGATTTGGTCGGAATCTCAAGCTCTTTACAGATGCTTTCCATCCATTTACTTCCGATACGGCCAACAGAAACGATACATTTGCTGCAGTCTGCGGACTCATCGCCATAGTGTACACGGTAGTTGTCACCCTCCAGACACTCAATCTTTGTAACCGGAGTCTTAAAGAAGAAATCTACCTGATCTTTCAGTTCGTTATAGATATTTTCCAGAACAACATAGTTGATATCTGTACCAAGGTGACGAACAGAAGCATCCAGTAATTTTAATTTATTCTGCATACAGATCTTTTTGAACTGAGTGCCGGCTGTAGAGTACAATTTGGTCTCCTCACCGCCATGTGTCACATTGATCTCATCGACATAGCGCATCAGATCCAATGCTTCTTTTTTTCCGATATATTCGAATAAGGTACCACCAAAATCGTTGGTAATATTATATTTTCCATCAGAAAATGCACCGGCTCCACCGAAACCGCTCATGATGGCGCAGGTCGGACATTTGATACAGGATGGAACTTTCTTGCCGTCGATCGGGCAGTGGCGTTTCTCCAGCGGATAGCCTTCCTCAAAAACGGCGATTTTTAAATTTTTATTCTGGTGAATCAGCTCATAGGCAGAAAAAATACCGCCAGGACCTGCACCAATGATAATTACGTCATATTTCATAGTAGCTTCTACCTCCAATAGACAACATGTACTTCAGAGAACCCCTTTTACAAAAAATATGTCAAACGCAATCTGTCAGTACATAAGACATGAAAAATGCAGTGCAACATTTACAATATCCGAAAAATGAACTTTCATGGTACGAATATTAATGTAACTGGCACTGCTCATAGTTACTATTTATTTTATCGCAGTTTGCGACTCTGTGTCAATAAAAAATGAAAAAATATTATAATATCTCGTAAATTGTCTTAAAAAAATGCAGCTAGAATATGTGAACTTCTGGACGCAGACAATGAAAAGGTATATACTTATCTCCGAAAAATGACAATGCGCCGGCACAGTACGCAGGCTGCATTGAATTACAACCGTATGGAGCATATGTATATGAAATCAAATAACAAAATCAAACTTTTGGCTCTTGATGTGGACGGAACATTATTTGATGATGCCGGTCACATTTCAGAAGAAAATATTCGTGCGATTCAGAAAGCACAGGCAGCAGGCGTGACAGTTGTGGTAGCTTCCGGCCGTGATTATGACGGCGTACCGCATGATCAGCTGAAAAAAGTAAATATGCCATATCTGATCACGACAAACGGAGCAGCCGTTTATCGTACTGCAGACCGTGCCTGCCTGGATGAACATTGTCTTCCGGCAGAAAAGTTACTTCCGATTTTTGAGTCAATTCTGCAAAAAGAAGTGTATATGACGGTATTTATCGATGGA
>CABRZK010000270.1 GCA_902475415.1 uncultured Eubacterium sp. | reverse complement strand
CCCCTGCTTGTCCTTCGAACAGGGAGATAAGAGCAGTTTTTATCTGTCAGAGGAAATTTTGTCTACCAATGAATATTCCAGAACAGTCAAGGCCTCAGACCGGGCGACTATGCTGAATCTGATGGTAGGACTCAATGGCTATACCCTGTGTTCCGGAATTATCTGCGAGGAGCTGAATGGCAGTGACTATCTGGCAATTCCTTTCGAAGGGGATGAGCAGAATCAGAACAGTGACATGGAGATAGGCTATATTACCAGAAAGAATTCAATTCTCAGCAAGGTGGGAAATCTGTATGTCTCTTCACTGAAGAAATATCTGGAGCAGAATACAATTTCGGAGTAATCAGTAACTGAGAGTCTGGATTATCTGATTACGATTCTGTTGCATATTGTAGGACAGATATTGTAAGGGAGAAAAACATGAATCTTGAATATATTTGTGAACAGATGGTACGCATTCTGCATGGAAATATTACCTGTATCAGCGAATCTGGTGCAATAGAAGCCTGTTATGGGGACATGGCGGCGCAGTGTAATCCTTTATTTACGGATCCGGAATTTCTGTCTGCTGTTCATGAGCGTGAGAGAAAAGATTATCCGGATCTTTTTTATGAGAAAGATACGATTCTTTATGCGGTCGTTTCATTAGAAAATGTAAAAATTGTGGCAGGTCCTGTCAGCACTGAAAAGCATACAAAAGATTCAGAACATTATCTGATGCAGCACCACCATATCAGTGATGAGACAGGCTTTCGTCTGTCATTTTGTGAGCTTAAAGTGTTTGGCTCAGGAATTCTGATGCTCTATCACATGATAACAAGAAAAGAACTGACGATTAATGATCTCTGGCAGAAGAATGGAATTCGTGAAACAGATATTATAGAAGTGAAAGGACAGATTTCCAGCGTTATTTTTGAGCATCAGGAGCAGGAACTTCCACATAATCCTTATGATCAGGAAGTGCGTGAATTGGATAGTATCCGTCATGGAGATGTGGAAATGCTTAACCGCAGTTTAGCTGAAACTTATCGTGGAGAAGTAGGACAGCTTGCCAAAAATCAAGTCCGCCAGGCGAAGAATATTGCCATCTGTGTTATCACACTTGCATCCCGTGCAGCCATCAGCGGGGGAATGATTCCGGAAGAGGCTTTTTCCATGGTGGATGGTTACATTATGAAGATTGAGGATATGAATAATGCAGTAAAAATCGATTCCATGATGCGTCAGGCAGAATACGAATTTGCAGAATGTGTGGCAGAAATTCATAAGAATCAGCAGAAAAATGAGCTGGTTGAGCGAACAAAGAATTATATTTATCAGAATCTCCACAGTGATATCGCTATAGGAGAGATTGGGCAGAAAATAGGGGTAAATACAAGCTATTTATCGGATCTTTTTCATAAGGTTGAGGGGACTACTATACAGCAGTATATCCGTAAAGAGAAAATACGCCTTGCGGAAAATATGCTTCGTTATTCTGATTATGAAGTAAAAGAAATTGCCAGTTATCTGTCTTTTTGTTCTCAAAGTTACTTTGGAAATATTTTCCGGCAGCAGACGGGGATGACACCTGCCAGATACAGAAAGAAATATGGAAAATGGAAAGAACCAAAATAAATGATAGTTTGCAAAAATAAATGATATAATATCCGAAAAATCTCTGTTAGTATACATGCATAAGCAAAGCAAAACAGGGAGGAAAGATGATGTTTTTTAAAAAATTTACAAATGAAAATGCATCCGAAAAAGTTACGGTTAAAGAACGTCTGGCTTATGGATGTGGAGATTTTTCAAGTAACATTATGTATTCTGCAATGGCAGCATTTCTGTTATTTTATTACACAGATGTAGTCGGGGTAAGTGCTGCGGCAGTAGGTGTGATCATGATGTGCTCCAGACTTTTTGACGGAGTCAGTGATTTGATTATGGGTGTTATCATCGATCGTACCAAGTCACCGTTTGGTAAAGCAAGGATATGGATTCTCAGGTTGGTAATTCCATATGCAATTGGTACGGTTTTGCTGTTCTCAGTTCCGACAGGATGGAGTCAGACTGCGAAACTGATTTATATTTTCTTCAGTTATAACCTTGCATTTACAGTATTATTTACGGGAATCAATCTTCCATATGCGACATTGACAGCTCTGATGACGCAGGATCAGTATGAACGCTCTGTATTAAGTATTTTCAGAATGATTCTTGCAACCTGCGGTACTCTGTTTATCAAAACATGTACTCTTCCGGTAGTGAAATTCTTCGGAGATGATGCAAGAGCATGGACAATGACTTTTGTAGTATTTGGATTTCTGGAGATTGTGACCTTTATGATCACTTTCCTGTTCACAAGAGAACGTGTAAATACCACAGAAGATGAAAATCGTCTGAAAGTACCGGTTTCTCTGGGATTTAAGGCATTAGTAAAAAATAAATACTGGTTTATGGCAACACTTAACCTGATTCTGATTTTTATTGCACAGGGAATTAACGGATCAGCAGAAGTTTATTATACAAAGATTGTACTTGGAAATAGCAGTCTGGTAGGAACTTTCTCCGTAGCTTTACAGGCAACACAGATTATTTGTATGTTCTTTATCGCGGGATTTGTAAAGAAATTTGGAAAGAGAAATGTCCTGATGACAGGTGCTGCTGTTATGATCGTTGGTTACGGAATTATGGGACTTGCATCTGAGAATCTGACACTTCTGATTGCAGGATGTATCCTCAGAGGTGTGGGAAATGCCGGAATTTCTGCATGTATGTTTGCTATGGTTACAGACACGATCGAATATGGAGAATGGAAAACAGGAATCAGAACAGAAGGTCTTATCAACAGTGCGGCAAGCTTTGGACAGAAAATTGGAAATGGACTTAGTTCTGTACTTCTCGGAGCAATCCTTTCTATTGGTGGCTATGTAGGAACAGCCGCTTCACAGTCTGCAAGTGCTATCACAGCAATCCGCACAAGTTATATTTATGTGCCAATCATTCTGACTGTGATTCAGATTATTGTATTATTCTTCTATCACCTTGATGAAGAATATGATTCTATTTTAAATGATCTGAAAAGCAGACGTATTTCAAAATAGGAGGACGAAACGGATATGAGGTGTCAGATAAAACTGAACAGTATTACAGATGTAAAAGAGTTTGTAAATATCACATTTAAAGCAGAGAATGATGTGGATCTTATCTGCGGTAAATATCATATTGACGGAAAATCCATCATGGGAATCTTCAGTCTGGAATTAGACAGACCTATTGAGATGGAAATGAGTGATGCTGATATGGAGAAACTGAAAAGTCAGTTTGAGAAATTTATGATTGGTTGAAATAATATAGTGTAAGATCTGGAGGATATATTATAATGAAGGAACTTCTTTTCGGAGCAGCATATTATGATGAATATATGCCATATGATCGCCTGCAGCAGGACGTGGCAATGA
>CABRZK010000269.1 GCA_902475415.1 uncultured Eubacterium sp. | reverse complement strand
CTGGCTTGCGAAAGCTATTGAGAGGTGGTAAGATATCGATATGTTCGGAAAAGTTCATTTTACTTTTTCGAACATATAAAACAGAACTGGAGAATTACATATGAAGATAGATAGAGATGCACCGATCGGTGTGTTTGATTCCGGTGTGGGCGGACTGACCGTAGCCAGAGAGATCATGCGTCAGATTCCGAACGAACGGATCATTTATTTTGGTGATACAGCCAGAGTACCTTACGGAAGCAAATCCCAGGAGACGATCATCCGTTTTTCCAGACAGATCATCCGTTTCCTGCAGAGCAAAGGGGTGAAAGCGATTGTCGTGGCCTGCAATACAGCAAGCGCCCTGGCACTTGAAACTGTGCAGCCAGAGTTTGATATTCCAATCATCGGAGTGTTAAAACCTGGTGCAAAAGAAGCTGCCAGAGTGACAAAAAACGGTAAAATCGGTGTCATTGCCACAGAGAGTACCATTGAGAGTCAGGTGTATACAAAGGTGATTCATTCACACAAACCAAACGCACAGGTGCTTGGCAAACCATGTCCGCTTTTTGTGCCATTGGTAGAAGAAGGATGGCTGAAAGATCCGGTGACTGTAGAAGTGGCAAACCGTTATCTGGAGCCGTTGCTGGAGTCCGGCATTGATACGCTGATCATGGGATGTACCCATTATCCGCTGATTCGCTCTACGCTGCGCCAGATTATGGGAGAAAAAGTGAACCTGGTCAACCCGGCTTACGAGACTGCCAGAGAACTGAAACATTTGCTGGAACAGGATGGTCTGAATAATGACGGCAAGCAGCCTTATGAAGGTCCGATGCATGAGTTTTATGTCAGCGATGCGGCGAACAAATTCAAAAACTTTGCCAATTCGATTCTGCCATATGGTGTAGATACCACGCAGCTGATACATATTGAGGACTATTGATGTTTCTCGCATTGATGAGAAAGAAATCAGGGGCATACTGGAAGAAGCAGAGTTTGTCAAAGAAATGTAGTGTGATGAAGAGCATAATAATCGTGAAATAAAAAAACATCGATGAACAACTGGAAAAGGTTCATCGATGTTTTTATTTTCTGATAGAAAAATTAATGTGTGAACTGATGCATCAGTCCAGAATTATTTCTGACCTGTCATACGGGCAAAGAAACCACGTTTCTTTTCCGGTTTCTCCAGTGGTCCACGAACGCCGCGAACATCAGAAATGTAAAGACCGCTGACAGAAGCTTTTACTTCTTTTTTCACCGGAATCTGGTCATAAATCTGATTGTCTGCGATCAGAACCAGAATCTGTGGTCCGACTTTGGCTTTGACAACCGGTACTTTTGTCAGTCTGGCGAACTTCGGAGTCTGGTCAATTACCTGCTGTGGCAGACCGGATTCTTTCATACGAAGTTTTTTCTTGTCAATGATCAGCATATTTACCCACTGTGCTGCATTGTCGATGGCAGCCTGCTGCTCATCTCTCTTCTTCATGTTACGTTTGCCCATGAAGTAGAGCAGGATGATTGCGGCAACACATACGGCAATAGAAACGATAAGTGTAATGATCTGTGGTGTTGACACGGATATATTTCCTCCTTTATCGGTATTTTATTCATAGTAAAACTAAGTCTACGTGATATTGTATCATTGATTATACGAAAACTCAAGAAAAAAATAGAAGAATCACTTTTCATTTATAGGAAAATATGGTATCTTTAAAAGCAGTGATGCCTTTTGAGAGAAGCGCATATCAGAGGATGGACTGCGACGGATTTTGGAACAGATTCATTCGGAGAAGAAAGGAACAATAAAATGAAAAAGAAACTCGTAATGGTGTTATTGGCAGTGATGGTGGTAACCGCTACACTTGGCGGATGTGGTCAGAAGGGAGCATCCACAGGAAGCAGTGTATCTGCGGAAGAAGAGCAAGATGTGGAGATTTCGGCAAAACAGCTGCTGAAAGCAACCGATTATAAAGTAGAGAAATATGTAAAACTGAATGATTATATGAATATGACAGTAGAGCTGACCAATGATTATTCTGTATCAGATGAAGATATTCAGAATTATATCGAATATCTGATGTCCCAGTATCCGGCCTACGAAGTAAGCGACAAGAAAACGGTTGAGAGTGGTGATGTGGTAAACATTGACTATGTCGGAAAAGTAGATGGCGAAGAATTCAGCGGCGGAAGTGCTACCGGCCAGCATCTGACCATCGGTTCCGGATCATTCATTGATGGATTTGAGGACGGGCTGATCGGTAAAAAAGTCGGTGAGACAGTAGATCTGAACCTGAAATTCCCGGATACCTATAGCAACAATCCGGATCTGGCAGGCAAAGATGTTGTATTTACTGTTACGATCAACAGCATTGATACAAAAAAAGAGATGACCTATGATGATCTGACAGATGAATATGTCAGCGAGAATTTCGCAGGCAGTGGCATTACAACTGTGGATGGATTGAAAACAACAGTAAGCAGTTCTCTGGAACAGCAGAACTACAGCAGCAAAATGCAGGAGATTCAGTCCGCAGTACTTTCCAAACTGTTAGAAGAGTGTGAAGTGACACTTCCGGACGGACTGCTGGATCAGAGAGTTTCTGAATACAAAGACCGTGTCAATAAAGCAGTAGAAGAGAGTGGAAAGACCTTCGATGAATATATGAATATGAGCGAAGAGGATTTCGACAAACAGGTGCCGGATTATATCCAGGAGAGCCTGAAGCAGGAGCTGATTCTTGAGGCTATCGTAAAGGATCAGAAGATTTCCATTTCTCAGAAGAAATTTGAGGCATTTGTAGACAGTTATGTATCTCAGTATGGTATGAAAGACCGCAATGCAATGTATGAAGAGTACGGCGGAGAGGATTATGTAAGATTAAGCTATGCGGAAAACCAGGCACTTTCCAAAGTTATGGACAGCGTAAAGACAACAGTTGCTGATAATACAGACAGTACAGACAGCTCATCTGACGCTGCAACAGACAGTTCCGCAGACGCAGAATAAAAGAACTGTGAATAAAGTTCACAAAAAAGTTTGATGTGTGATTTGATGTATAAAATGAAAAATAACAGCTAAGGGGCTGTATGTTGGGAGGCAATGACATGGAGTTGACAAACATCCGGGATTTATTCCGGGACAAAGAGACATATCTGGAGAAAGAAGTATCCATCGGTGGCTGGGTTCGTTCCGTACGTGGATCCAAGACATTTGGATTTATCGTTGTAAATGACGGTACCTTTTTTGAGCCGTTACAGGTTGTGTACAGTGATGCACTGGAAAACTTTGCAGAGATTTCCAAATTAAACGTAGGTGCTGCGATTATCGTAACCGGTAAACTGGTAGCAACACCGGAGGCAAAACAGCCGTTTGAGATTCAGGCTGACAAAGTGGAGATTGAAGGCGCATCTGCACCGGATTATCCGTTACAGAAAAAACGTCACAGCTTTGAATACCTGAGAACAATTTCTCACTT
>CABRZK010000268.1 GCA_902475415.1 uncultured Eubacterium sp. | reverse complement strand
GCAATTTTGAAGGATGCACCGGTAGTGCTTCTTGATGAAGCGACAGCTTTTGCTGATGCAGAAAACGAACACTTAATTCAAAAGGCACTGGACGAATTGTTGCGTGGAAAGACTGTTTTGATGATTGCACATCGTTTGTCCACAGTAGTTCATGCAGATCAGATTTGTGTTTTGGAGCGTGGAACAATTGTAGAAAGAGGAACTCATAACGAATTATTGAAATTGGACGGAGTGTATGCCCACATGTTCCATGAATATCAGAACAGTATTTCATGGCGGATTGGAGGGAAAAAGGATGCTTAAAAAAATATTTCATTTGAGTGAAGAAGGAAGCAAAGCCGTCATGAAAGCAAGCCTTTGCATGACAATTTTTAATCTTGCCACTTTGCTTCCGATTATTCTGCTGGCAATGGTAACAAATGAGATGCTGAACAGCTATTTTGGTTACACGCAGGCGTATATTTCTCTTTGGTGGTATTTTGGTGTCTCGCTGGCCCTAATGGTGATTATTTTTCTTACATATCGGCTGACATACCGTAAAAAATACTACACATCAGGAAAAGAAGATATGCGCCTGCGTATGGAATTAGCAGATAAAATACGCAAACTTCCTCTGTCCTATCTGGAAAGACGAGACTTAAGCGATTTGACTTCCGTTATCATGGATGATGTTGCAACTACTGCTAATACGCTTGCAAACACATTAACAGAATTAATTAGCGGCCTCTGCTCCGGCATGATAGCTCTTGTACTGCTCTTTGTTTATAACTGGTATTTGGCGCTTAGTTTAGCTGCTTGCCTGCCATTGGCGGTAATTGCTATGTCTCTGTGCAAACTTATTTCAGAGGGGACAAACAAAAAAAACAAGCAAAAAAAACTGGCGATCAGCGACGGCCTGCAGGAGTACCTGGAAAATATAAAAGTTTTGCGTACATCTCCAAAGATGGAAAATTATCAGAAGATGCTTGCTGCCAAAATAAAGAAGATTATACCGGGACTTGTTCTGCATGAACTTTTAGCGGGGCTGTCCATTTCCATTTCCTACAATGTTATGCGTATTGGTCTTGGCTTTGTTATTATTTCCGGCTCGATGCTGCTGGCTTCTGACAAAATCAGCCTGATTACATTTCTGATCTTTTTGTTCGTGGCTGTCAGAATTTATGAGCCGCTTACAAAAGCGTGTGAGATGCTTGGCGAAATGATATATTCTCTTGTCAGCGCCAAAAGAATCCGGGATCTGCTGGATGGCCCGGAACAACAGGGACAGGAGGACATTCAGATCGGACAGTATGATATTACTTTCGATCATGTGAGTTTTGGTTATAATCAGGAAAATGTCATTCACAATGTTTCTTTTACAGCAAAGCAGGGGGAAATCACGGCACTTGTAGGCCCATCCGGTTGTGGGAAAAGTACCCTGTGCAAACTGGCTGCACGTTTTCATGATGTAAAACATGGAGAGGTACAGATTGGTGGAATCAATGTAAACGAGATTGTGCCTGAAACATTATTTAAGAACTATTCTATTATTTTTCAGGATGTCGTGTTGTTTAACGACACCATTTACAACAATATTAAAATCGGTAAAGAAAATGCAACACGGGAAGAAGTCATTGCCGCCGCAAAGCTCGCCCAGTGTGATGAATTTATTGACCGGCTGCCTATGGGTTATGACACGATCATTGGTGAGAATGGAAAAACCCTATCCGGAGGTGAACGACAGCGGCTTTCGATTGCTCGTGCCTTTTTGAAAGATGCTCCTGTTATCTTATTGGATGAAAGTACCGCCTCTATTGATCCGGAAAATGAAACGAAAATTCAAGAGGCTATTGGCAAATTAATTAAAGACAAGACAGTACTAATTATCGCCCATAAACTGCGTTCCATTGTAGAGTGCGATAAAATCGTCGTTTTGAAGGAAGGGCATTTAGTAGAAGAAGGCACACACAATGAGTTGTTGAGGCAATCCGGCTTATATCACCGCTTGTATTCTTTGCAAAATGAAAGTATGGATTGGACTGTCAAAGCACAAATATAAAAGTTTAGAGGACAAAGAAAGGAAATAAACATGAGGAAAGAAAAAAATACCACACGTTTGAATGGAAAAGACTTGTTAAATGTCGGGATTTTTACCGCAGTCTACTTCGTGTTGAACCTGCTTGTGGCAGCCGTACTTGGACTAATACCGGCAGTCAGTATGCTGGTGCCGTTAGTAAGTTCATTTATTTTAGGGATTCCAATGATGCTGTATTTTATGAAGATAAAAAAATTTGGCATGGTTTTGATTACCTATATTGTATATGGCGTTTTGCTTGCACTGGCAGGTGTTGGAATTTATACGCTGGTTCTTGGGATTGTTTTTGCACTGATTGCAGAGTTGTTATTGCGTTTGGGAAAATACCAGAAACCGAATCTGGCGATTCTTGCTTTTGCGATTGCCAGCATTGGTGCAAATGGGAATGTCCTCTCTATGGTGTTGGCAAGTACAGAATATCTTGAAGGAAAGGCGGCTACATACGGATCAGAGTATATGCAGCTCATGCAGAGCTATTTCAGTGAATGGTGGGTACTTCCCCTGCTTGCTCTATCAGCCTTTCTTGGCGGATTACTGGGTGGCCTGTTAGGTAAGTCTGTCTTCAAAAAACATTTTATCAGGAGCGGGGTACTTTAACGAAATGAAATCAATATTATACGACACAAAACCCACGATCAGGCAGATGTATCTTGATCCGCGCACGAAAATCCTGCTTTGTGTTACGGTTTCGTTTGTGATGATTGCAAGCGACAATACAGGGGTTATGCGCTATGTGCTTCCTTGTATGGCACTAATCCCGCTGGCAGCATTTATTATTTTGAAAAAATATGCAATAGCGACTTATTATGCTGTACTGTATATGATTTCCATTATTCTCCCGGATTATGCAATGGAGCATTTCCCGGCAATCGTAAATATTCTTTTTACCGGAATTATAGCAATATTTACAAAAATATTGCCGGGTATGTCGATGTTTAGTTTTTTGATATTAACTACGACTGTAAGTGAATTTGTTGCTGCTATGGATAGCTTACATATCCCTAAAGGTTTTACGATTCCGGTTTCAGTGATGTTCCGATTCTTCCCTACAATCAAAGAAGAATATTCCGCGATTCGTGATGCAATGCGGCTAAGAAATGTTGGCTCATGGCGTAATCCAACGAAAATGCTGGAATATCGTATGGTTCCTTTATTGACGGGACTGCTCTCCATAG
This sequence comes from uncultured Eubacterium sp., assembly GCA_902475415.1. Classification (GTDB taxonomy): domain Bacteria; phylum Bacillota; class Clostridia; order Lachnospirales; family Lachnospiraceae; genus Eubacterium_I. The sequence goes on along the minus strand of CABRZK010000268.1, from coordinate 240 downwards.
GTAATGAGTTATCAGCATCCGCTTTAACAAGGGGGCTGGATGCGCCTAACCGGCGTACTAATGTGTGCCCGATTGGTTTTCATTGGCAGGATGCAATTGCAATGTTGTTTTGCACCATCGTGATAACTCTGTATGCCTTATCTTCTGCATTTGGGTGGTAGGAGGTGAAAATGTGATAGAGATCAAACAGGTATCATTTACTTACGACAATGCAACAAATGGAACTGCTATACGAGATAT
>CABRZK010000267.1 GCA_902475415.1 uncultured Eubacterium sp. | reverse complement strand
GGATTTATTTCTCCGCGTTATTTAACCATCAATGGCGAGCTTCCATTTGCAGAGGCAGCTGAGACTCAGTTTGCGTATGATCCGGATTGGGTAACCGGATATCTTTCCGGTGAAGATGGTGACTATTACTTCTATTTAAATGAAGGAGAAAACACCATTAGCATGACAGCAACACTTGGCGAGCTGACCGATGCAGTTGACCTTGTCAGTGAGAGTGTAAACAACTTAAATGATCTGTACCGCGAGATTACGGCAATCACCGGAACGAGCCCGGATCTGTATCGTGACTACAGCATCATGGTATACCTTCCAGAGTTAACCGATGTGTTAGAAGTAGAGTACACCAGACTGAATGCAGTTATGGGTATGTTTGGTGAGGAGTATGGCTCCGCCAATAAGACCTCAGCATTAAACGACATGATGGATGTTATGATTAAGTTAATTAAACAGCCAAATGATGTTGCAAAATATCTTTCCAACTTCAGCGATTCCTTATCTGCACTTGCAGATTGGGTAACAAGTATCAATGACCTTCCGCTTGAGCTGGATTATCTGGCTGTCTGTGGAGATGGTTATAAGCTTCCAAAGGCAAATGGCAATTTCTTTGAGAATCTGGCACATACCTGGAATTCTTTCATGGGTTCATTCACCAATGATTTCAAGGTTCACACCGAATCAGATGACAGCAAGGATAGAAAGCAGCTGGATGTATGGGTAACCGTTGATACAAGAACTGAGTACGATATCATTCAGAAATTAATCAATGCAGCATATGCAGATTCTGAGTATGATATAAATCTGAGTATGGTTCAGGCTGATACACTTCTTCCGGCAACCGTTGCAGGAAATGGACCAGACGTAGCCATTCAGGCCAGCTACAGTATGCCAACAAACTTTGCATACCGCAACGCGGCCTATGATCTGACACAGTTTGATGATTTTGAGGAAGTATTTGCACGATTCCCGGAAGGCGTTCGTTCCTTCCTTGAGTATGAGGGTGGTGTATATGGTTTTCCGGATCAGCTTTCCTTCCCAGTACTCATTTATCGTACCGATATACTGGAAGCAGCTGGACTTAAGGTACCAGAGACTTGGGATGATCTGACTTCAATGATTCCGTATCTGGAAGCAGACAATATGAGCGTTTATCTGGCAAGTAATGAATATCTGACTCTGGGTGGTTCTAGTAGTTCTACTACAATGCCAGTCAATGCAATCTTCCTTTCCATGCTGTATCAGAAGGGATATGAGCTATACAACGAGGATAACACCGCAACTAATCTGGATCAGACCGATCTGATGATGGTATTCAAGGATTGGACCGAGTATTACACCAATCAGGGACTTGAGTATTCCGTAAACCTGGCAACACGTTTCCGCACCGGCGAGATTCCGGTAATGGTAGGAGATTATTCCTATATTAATACACTGAGCATTTCTGCACCAGAAATTTCTGGAAAGTGGTCAATCGCAAAGATTCCGGGAACCAGACAGGCAGATGGCAGTGTGGATCACACTGCAGCAGCGATGATCGGAACTTCCTTTATTGTATCGTCTACTGTTGAGAAGGACGGCATGTTAAATGAGGCATGGGACTTCTTAAAGTGGTGGACAAGCGCACAGACACAGGCAAATTATTCCATCGAGTTAAAGGCAGAGGACGGCGAGGCAGCTGAGTATCCGGTAGCCAATATTGATGCGATTAAGGACGGAGGTCTGAAGGATGAGTTTAAGGAAGTGGTACTTGGCCTGATCGATGACTTAAAGCCACAGATTCCGGGAAGCTATATCACTGGAAGAACCATTCGAAATGCATTTGTTACAACCGTTTCTGATAATGTAGATCCAATTGATACACTCTACATTACGTTGGATGCGATCAATACGGAAATTACCAACAAGAGACAAGAATTTGGCCTGAATACGGCACAGGAATAGAAAGGGGGCAAAAACATGGCAAAAAATAATGTGCCATTCAAACGAAGAATGAGCCTGACGCTCAGGGATATGAAGAGATGCATCCCACTTTATTTAATGATTGCTCCCTTCATGATTTTATTTGTAGTATTTGTAGTGTACCCCGTACTTATGGCAATCTGGTATAGTTTTACAGACTACAATGTCTTAGAGAAAGCAAACTTTATTGGCTTTGATAACTATCGAAAGCTGTTTTTGGATGATGATACCTTCATCACAGCAATCAAGAATACTTTTATTATCGCGGTAATCGTAGGACCTGGCGGTTATGTATTATCCTTCCTTTTGGCATGGATGATCAACGAGCTGCCGCATAAGTTAGGTGTTGTTCTGACAGTAATCTTTTATGCACCGTCTATGGCTGGTACCGCAGTTGTTGCGGTATTCCGTCAGATCTTTTCTGATGATGCATCTGGTTATCTGAATGCAATTCTTAGAAATCTTGGCATCACCAAGGAAGCTATTTTATGGCTGTCCGATTCCAAATATGTTATGCTTGTTGTTGTTCTGGCATCTTTGTGGACGAGCCTTGGTGTTGGATTCCTTTCCTTCGTAGCAGGTATCAAGGGTGTCGATGAGGCACAGTATGAGGCAGGCGCGATTGACGGAATCAAAAACCGCTGGCAGGAGATTTGGTATATCACACTGCCGAACATGAAGCCGCAGCTTCTGTTCGGAGCCGTTATGACAATCACCAGTTCTTTGTCTGTCGGTGCATATGGCGATATGATCGTCGGTTTCCCAAGCCCGAACTACGCAACACATACCATCGTCAATCATTTGAATGATTATGGTTCCATTCGTATGGAGATGGGTTATGCATCCGCAATCGCCGTAATCTTGTTCTTGATTATGATTATCTGTAACATGTTGATACAAAAGATCCTGCGAAAAGTAGGAACGTAACAGGAAGGAAAGGAGGGTAAAAATGAATGCGTTAAAAATGAATGCGTTAAAAAGATTTTATTATCGACACAAAAAAATCACCGATTTCAAACCGCATGTAAAGAAATCAAAGCGCAGCTTCTGGGGCAATGTTATTTTAGGATTGTTTTTGATCGCGCTTGCCAGCCTGTTCTTCTTCCCAGTACTCTACATGATCAGTCAGTCATTAAAGCCGATGAACGAGATGTTCATCTTTCCACCTAAGATTTGGGTGGAAAATCCGACACTGGATAATTATAGGGATTTCTTTAATGTTCTGGCAAATACGGTTGTTCCGTTTGCCAGATATATGTACAATACCGTGCTGGTCGTTGTGATCGGTTCACTCGGCCACATCATCCTGGCATCCCTTTGTGCATACCCGCTTGCAAAGTACAAGTTCCCGGGGTCTAAGTTTATCAATCAGCTGATCGTATATTCTCTTATGTTTAATGCGACTGTTACGATGATCCCAAACTTCCTTACAATTGCAAACTTAGGTTTTCTTGACACACAGGCAGCCATCATCATTCCAGGTTTTGCATCTACACTTGGTTTGTACTTGATGAAAAACTTTATGGAGCAGATTCCGGACAGCCTTTTGGAAGCTGCTCAGATCGACGGTGCAGGTTATGTGCGTATCCATTTTAAGATCGTTATGCCG
>CABRZK010000266.1 GCA_902475415.1 uncultured Eubacterium sp. | reverse complement strand
GCGCGGGATGACGCGTTTTGTGATTGGAGCTTTCAGTGAACTGGATGCACCACTGACTCCGATGAGCCAGGGAAGAAGATCTCTGCTTTCCTACCTGACTGGTGTGTCATATGAGATGATTCAGAAAGAACGAGAACAGGCACTTCATACCTGTCCGCAGGATATCAGAAATCTGGCAGAAACCATGCAGGCTGTACTGGATCATAGTTATATCTGTGCGATTGGAAACGAAGGAAAGCTACAGGAAGAAGCAGACTTGTTTGATGTATTAAAGACATTATAAAGAACGAATGATGACAGTTCAGAATTCAGCTGCATGCGATTTGGCTTTGTACTGTATGCAACTGAATTCGATATGAGAAGGAGAAAATTGTATGAATGCAAATTTTAAATCAGGATTTGTAACATTGATTGGCAGACCGAATGTGGGAAAATCTACTTTGATGAATCAGCTGATCGGTCAGAAGATTGCCATTACATCCAAGAAACCACAGACAACAAGAAATCGAATCCAGACTGTGTATACAGATCCGGACCGTGGCCAGATTGTTTTCCTGGATACTCCTGGAATTCATAAGGCAAAAAATAAGCTGGGTGAATATATGGTTACAGTAGCGGAACGTACTTTACAGGATGTGGATGTTATTGTCTGGCTGGTAGAACCAAGTACATTTATCGGTGCAGGAGAACAGCATATAGCAGAGCAACTGCGCAAATCTAATTTGCCGGTCATTCTGGTTATTAATAAAACAGATACGGTCAAAAAAGAAGAAGTATTACTGTTTATTGATGCGTATCGCAAAATCCTGGATTTTGCCGAGATTATTCCGGCATCTGCATTACACGGAGACAATACGGATACGATCATTGATATGATTTTTAAATATTTACCATATGGACCGATGTTCTATGATGAGGATACCGTAACGGATCAGCCGGAGCGTCAGATTGTGGCGGAGATCGTTCGTGAGAAGGCGTTACATGCACTGGATGAAGAAATCCCACATGGAATTGCTGTTACCATTGAATCTATGAAGCAGAGAAAGAATGGAATGACAGATATCGAGGCTACGATTATCTGTGAGCGTGATTCACATAAGGGTATTATCATCGGAAAAGGTGGAGCTATGCTGAAAAAAATCGGAAGTAATGCCCGGTTTGAAATTGAAAAAATGCTGGAATGCAAAGTCAATTTGCGTCTTTGGGTCAAGGTTCGTAAGGGCTGGCGTGACAGTGATGTTCAGATGAAAAATTTTGGATATAATATTAATGAATAATTGACCTGTGATTGCATACGCTAACAATATCTGAAGGATTGGGAGGAGTATGCAATGGAAGATAAAAAATGGCTGAGCTTTGAAAAAACCGGACGGGTTACAGATTATTTAACGTATTGCCAGAGTAGTATTGGCAAATATGCGGAATATGAAACAGACAGCCAGGGAAGATGTGGAAATATATATGGGGCAGACGTACATTCTGACAGGAATAATTCTGAATACGATGCCAGTGGGAGAATACGATAAAAGAATCACGATTTTAACCCGGGAACGGGGGAAAATTACTGCTTTTGCCAGAGGAGCAAGAAGACCGAAAAGTTCTTTGCAGGCAGCGACGAACCTGTTTTGTTTTGGCAGTTTCGAGGCATATGAGGGACGCAGTTCTTATACGGTAGTAAAAGCAGAAATCAGTAATTATTTCAGAGAACTGGCGACGGATCTGGACAAGACATACTATGGCTGTTATTTTTTGGAACTGGCAGATTATTTCTGCCAGGAAAACAGCGACTGTGTGAATCAGTTGAAACTGGTCTACCAGACACTGCGTGCACTGAATGTGCCTTCCCTTCCTCCGAAACTGGTGCGTGTGATTTATGAATTAAAGACGTTGGTATATTTTGGAGTATATCCAAACGTATTTGCATGTACTGCCTGTGGGAGCAGGGAAAATCTCTGGTGCTTTGATGAGAAGAGCAATGGTGTTATGTGCAGGGACTGCCAGCCTGGACCGGCAAAGTATCCGTTAGACGATGCGGCATTATACACGATGCAGTACATAGTGACGGCTCCTGTCGAAAAACTGTATACTTTTACAGTAACTGAAGAAGTATTCGGTCAGGTGAGAAAGCTGATTCAGTATTATATAAACCAGTATGTAGAAAAAGAATTAAAGACAGTTGCTTTTTTAACATAGGAATACTTGCAATCAGAAACGGAAACCGTTATAATTTAGAAATTGATGTGAATGCAGACAGCATACGTCAATTTCTGAATTATTTTGCAGATATTGCAGAAACAGTATGTCTGTGATAAAAACTTCGGGCAGACTGGATTTGGAGGATAAGATATGAGAAAAAGAATGGTGGCGCTTAGCTGCTGTATCGGTATGTGCATGCTGATGGCTGCGTGTGGAACGAAACTGGATGTGCAGGAGAATACGATCGCATTGCAGCGGAATGGCAAGATTCTGGAGGCTGCCGTGGAAACCTTTGATCAGTCCTATTATAAGGAAGATGAACTGAATAGCTACATACAGAATGCCGTGGATGATTATACGGCAGAACACGGGAAAAAGTCGGTGTCTGTGACGGAGTCAAAGGTAGAGGAGAAAAAAGCATATCTTACGCTTCAATATGAAAATGCAGAGACCTTTCAGGATTTTTCAGGTATTGAATGTTTTTCCGGAAGTATTGTGGAAGCACAGTCGGCAGGTTATGATTTTGAACAGGATTTTTATCCGGTGACAGATGGCAAAGCGGATAAGAAGACAGTTAGAGGATCTTCACTGTTGGAGGATGATGATCTGAAAGTTCTGATTGTAAAAGAAAATTCTGATCTGATCGTCCCGGGAAAAATAGCATATGTTTCTACAGAGGGCACAGAAGTGACATCTGAAAAACAGGTGAATGTCACACAGAAACAGCAGGATACAGATGAATCCGTGTTGGTATATGTACTGTATCGGTAATGATATCTGCAGATGTACAGGAACTTGATAAATTAGGGTTTGCGAAATGGCAGAGACGTTTGGCACCTAAAAATAAATGGAAGAAAGAGGACATATCATGGAAAAGACAATGGAAAAAATTGTAGCACTGGCAAAATCCAGAGGATTCGTATATCCGGGATCTGAGATTTACGGTGGACTTGCAAATACATGGGATTATGGAAATCTTGGTGTGGAATTGAAAAATAATGTAAAAAGAGCATGGTGGCAGAAATTCATTCAGGAAAGCCCGTACAATGTAGGTGTTGACTGTGCGATTCTGATGAATCCGCAGACATGGGTAGCTTCCGGACATCTTGGCGGATTTTCTGATCCTCTGATGGACTGCAAAGAGTGCCATGAGCGTTTCCGCGCAGACAAGATCATTGAGGATTTTGCAGCAGAGAATAATATTGAATTAAAAGGCTCTGTAGATGGCTGGACACAGGAAGAGATGAAAGCATTTATCGCTGACAATAACGTTCCGTGCCCGACCTGTGGAAAACACAATTTCACAGATATCCGTCAGTTCAACCTGATGTTCAAGACTTTCCAGGGTGTCACAGAGGATGCAAAAAATA
>CABRZK010000265.1 GCA_902475415.1 uncultured Eubacterium sp. | reverse complement strand
TCCACGTTCAACGTTTTTCTTTACACGCTTTTTAGTCACTTTCTTTGTAACTTTCTTAGCCATAATTAAACTAACCTACTTTCTACAGATTTTTGTAATCAGAATGCATTGTATACTGTCATGCGACAGCCATTCTCGTTCTCAATGCATTATTTTTTCTTGTTTGCTACTGTTCTCTTAGGACCTTTTCTTGTTCTAGCGTTGGTCTTTGTTTTCTGACCACGAACCGGAAGTCCTTTTCTGTGACGGATACCACGATAGCATCCAATCTCCTGAAGTCTCTTGATGTTCATAGCAACTTCTCTTCTTAAGTCACCTTCTACAGTCTGAGACGCATCAATTACTGCGCTGATAGCTTTAACATCATCATCTGTTAAATCTTTGCAGCGGGTATTCGGATCAACTTTTGCTTCTGCAAGAATACGATTGGAACTTGCAACGCCAATACCATAAATATAAGTCAAGCCAATCTCTACACGTTTTTCTCTTGGTAAATCTACACCTGCGATACGAGCCATGTGTGTTTACACCTCCATAATGATTTCGTTTTCTTAGTTACACTCCGATACATTTTATGCAGCTCCGGATCTTCCGGCCTGAAATGTGTGCACAACCTGTATCAGCTGTTCATAAATGCTTCTATATATAGAAACATTACAGTGTCGTTTTATCTTCCGCCATGAACAGCAAAATTCAGAGGGAATCTTGCTGCAGCCGCACATCCGGAAAATTTCAGGAGACGCTGTAATCCCTTCTGATTCAAACAGATCCTGTTCCAAATTGGTACTCTGTGGCAGAGTGCTCCACGGAGGAACGGATTAGCAGTTTCGCGTTGTCTCCAACCTGCTCTCATCATCTATTTAAAGAATGATTAACCCTGTCTCTGTTTGTGCTTCGGATTTTCACAGATAATTCTGATGCTTCCTTTTCTTTTAATTACTTTGCATTTTTCGCAAATAGGTTTAACTGATGATCTTACCTTCACAGCAAATCCTCCTTTCCTTAAACAAAAAAACTCCATGTTATAAAGCCTTTTCGTTTTGTGAATAGAAGCCAGGAAATATACATAATATTCCCTTGGTTCTCCAAAAGCGTCATTAGGTATTATAGCATGGAGTTTTTCTGATTGCAACATCTTTTTTTAAGTTTTTGATGGCTTTTTTGTACGAAAATCCGTACTTTATGCCTCTGTGTTATCACTGTCCGGATAACACACTCCCGCCAGAATATAAGTCGGGATTTATTTATCTCTCCAGGTAATTCTGCCTTTTGTCAGATCATATGGCGAAAGTGCTACTTTAACCTGATCTCCCGGTAAAATACGAATAAAGTTTGTACGCAATTTACCACTGATATGAGCAAGTACCTGATGACCATTCTCCAGTTCTACCTGAAACATCGCATTCGGAAGTTTCTCAACAACGGTTCCGGTCATTTCGATTACATCTGCTTTTGACATTGATTTGCCTCCTGTTATTATTCCTGTGTGATATGCTGTTTATACAATTTAAGTGCCCGTTTGACGGTCAGATCCTTCAGAACCTCTTCCTCCTGAAAAAGTTCTTCCACTTCTGCCGGCAATCTGCGAATCAGCTGGATATGTCTACGGTTCTTCTTTTTTGGCTGTGTGCATAATTTCAATGTTCCATCAGCCACATAGACAAAATCGTTTTATTCTGCATCAGAACCTTCTCATCCTCTGTCAGAGTCAGAATCTCCGGTTCGCCATCCGTGATCAGAATTGTATTCTCATAGTGTGCGGACAGAGAACCATCTTCTGTCACAACGGTCCAGTCATCATCCATCCAGTCCACATCATAACGTCCGGCATTTACCATTGGCTCAATGGCCAGTGTCATACCCGGGCGCAGACGGATTCCCCTGCTCTTCTGGATAAAATTCGGAATCTGCGGATCCTCATGTAACTCACAGCCTACACCATGACCTACCAGATCTCTTACCACACCATAACCAAATTGCTCACAGTATGCACCAATTGCATTGGAAATCTGATGTAAATGATTTCCTGCTTTTGCATATTTGATGCCTTCAAAAAAGCTCTGTCTGGTGCGTTCGATCAGTAATCTGGCTTCTTCTGAAACTTCACCGATCGCATGAGTTCTTGCTGCATCTGAATGATATCCTTTGTAAATGCATCCCATATCAAGGCTTACGATATCACCATCTTTGATGATTCTTTTTGCTGATGGAATACCATGAACAACTTCATTATTGATAGATACGCATACAGAACCCGGAAATCCACCATAATTTTTGAAATTCGGCACACATCCATAGCTTCGGATCATTTCTTCTGCCAGACCGTCTACTTCCAGTGTGGACATTCCTGCTTTCAGTTCCTTGCCCAGATCCTGATGAATCTTGGCAATGATATGGCAAGACTTGCGGATCAACTCTATTTCACGTTCAGATTTAATAGTTACTGACATCTTATCCTCCATTCTGGAGCTTTAAGCTTCTAACATTTTCACGATTTCCTCAAAAACAGCTTCCATCGGCTGAGTGCCATCTACTGTTTTCAGGATTCCCTGATCTCCATAATAGTCGATCAGAGGTTTTGTCTGTGCATGATATACATCCAGACGTTTTTTTACAGTCTCTGGTTTGTCATCATCACGAAGAACAACCGGCTCTCCGCAGCGGTCACAAATACCAGGTTTCTTTGTCGGAATATTGACAATATGATATGTTGCACCACAATTTAAGCATGCTCTTCTGCCAGACATTCTGGATACGATATTCTCATCCGGAACATCTACATTAATGGCAAAATCCATATGCTCGTTGCGCTCTTTTAATGCTGCTGTCAGACACTCTGCCTGTGGAATTGTTCTTGGAAAACCATCCAAAATAAATCCATTTGTGCAGTCATCTTCAGAAATACGGTCTACAACCAGATCACAGGTCAGTTCATCCGGAACTAAAAGTCCCTGATCCATATACGTTTTGGCCTTCTTGCCAAGTTCTGTACCATTCTTGATATTTGCACGGAAAATATCTCCCGTGGAAATATGTGGAATTTCAAACTTATCTGAGATTTTCTTTGCCTGTGTTCCTTTTCCGGCACCTGGTGCCCCTAGCATAATTATTTTCATCTTTTTCCTCCTCCGATTTCAGAGCTTTCCCTAATTGCTCTCCCTCTATTTTACAGGATAGATTGCTTTTTGAAAATATATAATTTGTCTGAAAACACAATTGGAGATACCTGTAATTCAAGTATCTCCAACTGTACATTAATCATTTAAAAATCCTTTATAATTCCGAACTAACATCCGGGACTCAATCTGTTTTAAGGTCTCGATGATAACACCAACGATGATGATCAGAGATGTTCCACCAAATGAGATAGATGCATTAAATGCTCCCTCAAAGAAGATTGGAATAACTGCAACAATTACCAGACCAACGGCACCGATAAAGATGATGTAGTTTAAGATTTTTGTCAGATATTCACTGGTCGGTTTACCTGGACGGATGCCCGGGATAAATCCTCCCTGTTTTTTCATATTGTCTGCAATTTCCAATGGATTAAATGTAATAGATGTATAGAAATATGCAAAAGCAATCACTAAC
>CABRZK010000264.1 GCA_902475415.1 uncultured Eubacterium sp. | reverse complement strand
CAGAAAATGTGATATAGCTGTAATTGGCGTCAATTTCATCCAGCAGATCCTTGTAGTTGTCAATAGAAGAATGATGTGGACGGTTGCCCGCCGGCATACAACGTTCATTGCGAAAAATACGAATCATTAATTCTGTGATTAGAACACAGATTTGCTGTTCAAAAAAAAGCTTTTTTTGCATACGTTCCTGACAGATATTAGAAAAAATAACAGGAATATCGTAAGCATTGGACAATTTTGCACAGCATAGCTGATATCGATTGGTCAGGGCTGCAGTCAGCGAAGCATCAAATAAAGTGACAGCAGTGATGCTGCCGGGATCACTTTTGATATAGTGTATTTCACCACTGGAAAGAAAGATGGTTTCTCCGGTCCTGAGGGTATATTCCTGATGATTATGGGATACAGTGACACATCCCTGTTCTACATAAATCAGTTCGTTTTCCAGATGCCAGTGAGGAAGGTTGTGCAGGTTGCGATATCGTCCTGCCCATACCTGTTCGGTACCACTGGTATTTCGTTGTTCAAAATTTGCGATCATACCATACCTCCTGCCCTTATTCTAAACGGAATGTTAATAAATGTCCATAAAATGTGCAATAATATTCTTTTGCTTTTGAAAAAAATGTCTTATGATAATCTTATCAGCAAAATGAACGGAAAAAGAGGGGGAAAATAATGGATAATGTGAAAATCGCGGAGATGATCCGTAACGGACAGGCAGTGCTTGGCATGGAATTTGGCTCAACGAGAATCAAGGCAGTTTTGATTGACGCAGACGGAAATCCTCTGGCTTCGGGAAGCCATGGATGGGAAAATCGTCTGGAAAATCAGATCTGGACTTACAGCCTGGAGGATATCCGGGAAGGATTGCAGGATTGTTATGCGGATTTGAAAGCGAATGTCCGGAAAACGTATGGTGAGACCTTGCGGAATGTTGCGGCACTTGGATTCAGCGGTATGATGCACGGATATATGGCATTTGACAGAGACAATCAGTTGCTTGTCCCATTCCGTACCTGGAGAAATACGATGACAGAACAGGCAGCAAAAGAACTTTCAGAGACATTTGCTTTTAATATACCGCAGCGTTGGAGTGTGGCACATTTATATCAGGCAATTTTAAATAAAGAGCCACATGTGGGGCAGATTGCTTTTGTGACAACGCTTGCCGGATATATTCACTGGCAGCTGACCGGTCAGAAAGTAGTAGGCGTAGGGGAGGCTGCAGGCATGTTCCCGATTGACTCGGACACAAATGATTTTGATGCTGCTATGGTGGAAAAATTCGATGCGCTGCTTGAAAAAAAAGGTCTTTCCTATCACCTGAAAGAAATTTTTCCTGGTGTTCTGGTTGCAGGTGAAGAAGGGGGTGTCCTGACAGAGGAAGGAGCAAAAATGCTTGATCCGTCAGGAGAACTGCAGGCAGGAATTCCGGTGTGCCCGCCGGAAGGAGATGCAGGAACCGGTATGGTGGCAACAAACAGTGTTGCTGTTCGTACCGGAAATGTATCAGCAGGAACAAGTGTGTTTGCAATGGTAGTTATGGAACATGCGCTTTCCAAATATTATGAGGAAATCGATATGGTGACCACACCGGATGGAAAACCGGTGGCTATGGTACACTGCAATAACTGCACTTCAGATCTGAATGCCTGGGTAGGATTATTCGGAGAAACGCTGGAGGCATTTGGTGTGAAACCGGATATGGATACCCTTTACGGTACCCTGTATCGCAAGGCACTGGAAGGCGACAGAGACTGTGGTGGTCTGCTGGCATATAATTATTTTTCGGGAGAGAGTATTACAGGATTTGAAGAAGGACGGCCGTTATTTGTACGGCGACCGGACAGCGCGTTTCATCTGGCAAACTTTATGCGTGTGCATCTGATGACTTCTCTTGGAGCATTAAAGGCGGGAATGGATATTCTGGTGAAACAGGAGCGGGTTCAGATTGATAAGATGCTTGGACATGGTGGATTTTTCCTGACCAAAGGTGTTGGACAGCGGATTATGGCAGCTGCAATGCAGACCCCTGTGTTTGTTATGGAGACAGCAGGTGAAGGCGGTGCCTGGGGAATTGCACTTCTGGCTGCATATATGAAAAATAAAGAAGAGGCTGAGACTCTTCCGGAGTATTTGAATGACAAAATTTTCCACGGTGAGGAAGGCAGTGCAATGCAGCCGGATGAAGCGGATGTGGAAGGCTTTGAAACATTTATGAAAGATTACAGAAATGGTCTGGCAATCGAAAGAGCGGCAGTAGAACAGCTGCACTAGTTTAATATAAAGACTTCAAACCTCGCATTTGCATAACTAAAATATATGTGTGAAGTTTGAGTAAAGACGTAAAAAAATGGGAGGAATCGGCAATGCTGGAAGAATTGAAAAAGCAGGTGTATGAAGCAAATATGATGCTTCCTAAATATGGACTTGTGACGTTTACCTGGGGAAATGTCAGTGGAATCGATCGGGAATCGGGATTGTTCGTGATCAAACCAAGTGGTGTGGAATATGATCTGCTGACCCCGGATGATATGGTTGTGGTAGATCTTGAGGGAAATAAGGTGGAAGGACGTTACAATCCGTCGTCAGATACGGCGACACATGTGGTGCTTTATAACCGTTTTCCGGAGATTGGTGGAATCGTGCATACACATTCTTCCTGGGCAACCAGCTGGGCACAGGCGGGACGTGATATTCCATGCTATGGAACCACTCATGCGGATTACATTTACGGAGAAGTTCCGTGTGTACGCAATCTGACAAAGGAAGAAATTGATGAGGCATACGAATACAATACGGGGGTTCTGATCGCAGACGAGTTTGAACGCCGTGGCAAAGATTACATTGCCGTACCGGCAGTCCTCTGCAAAAACCACGGACCATTTACCTGGGGAAAAGATGCGCACGAGGCAGTACATAATGCAGTTGTGCTGGAAGAAGTGGCCAAAATGGCAGCCCGTTGCGAGATGATCAATCAACAGAATCAGCCGGCTCCACAGGAGTTGCAGGATAAGCATTATTACAGAAAACATGGTGCGAATGCTTATTATGGACAGAACCATTAAAATGGTAGCTTCGCAGATGCTTGAAAAAATGCACATTGTGTACAGTAAGAAATAATAGTAGAAAATAAAAAGTCATTTTTATGAGGAGGAAATAACTATGATTCAGCAGAAAAATTACAAATTCTGGTTTTGTACCGGTTCACAGGATTTATACGGAGATGAGTGCCTTGCACATGTGGCAGAGCATGCAAAAATTATTGTTAATGCATTAAATGCATCCGGAAATCTTCCGTATGAAGTTGTATGGAAACCAACCCTGATCACAAATGCGCTGATCCGTCAGACCTTTAATGAGGCAAATAATGATGAAAACTGTGCAGGTGTCATCACATGGATGCACACATTTTCACCGGCAAAATCCTGGATTCTCGGATTGCAGGAGTACAGAAAACCGTTACTCCATCTGCATACACAGTTTAACCGGGAGATTCCATATGACAGCATTGATATGGATTTCATGAACGAAAACCAGTCCGCTCACGGAGACCGCGAATTTGGTCATATCTTCAGCCGCCTTGGTATGGAACGTAAAATTGTAGTCGGATACT
>CABRZK010000263.1 GCA_902475415.1 uncultured Eubacterium sp. | reverse complement strand
AACAATTTAATCCCGGCACACAGGCATATTTTCCTTTTCCCTGATTTAGAGAACCATTCAAAAAATTTGGAAGATGAATGTTGGTTAGAAGCGTTGCTCCTGCCTGAATCCAACCTCGAAATCGTGCAAGAAGATGCACCTTCTTTTTGTTACGCTGTTTTTTCTTAGCCAATTCCAACACACTCCATACACAATCGAATTGCCTTTGAAAAAACCGTCTGTGCTTCCTCACGCCAGATGCCAAAGACGAGCATTGCCATTCCGATGAGCAGAAGAAGCACTTGCACCGTTGCTTTTTTTAATACCATTTGTTTCCCTCCTGTGATTTGATGATACCAGTATACACCATGCAGTATAAAATCTGCGTTAAGAGAAAATTAACACAGATTTTATTTGTATCTGTTATAATGAAGAAAAAATATAAGGAGCTTACTATGAGACTTTTGGTAGTAGAAGATGAGCAATCCTTGCGAGAGGACATCACAAAAAAGTTGCAGCATTCAGGCTATGAAGTGGATGCCTGCGGCGATGGAGAAACAGCTTCAGAATATTTAGCAGTTGAATATTATGATTTGGTACTATTAGACTTGAATCTTCCTAAGATAGATGGAATGACGCTTCTCCGTAATTTTCGGAAAGAAAATCAGGAAACACCCGTACTGATTTTATCGGCACGAAGTGAAATCAATGACAAAGTGGAGGGGTTGGATGCAGGTGCAAATGACTATCTTTCAAAACCATTTCACCTTGCAGAACTGGAAGCTAGAATCCGCAGTCTTACACGCAGACAGTTTATTCAGCGGGATGTCTGTCTGCAATGCGGACAAATTACATATGATACCAAAAGTCGTATTGCCATTGTAGACGGTGTTGCAATCAATCTGACACGCAAGGAAACAGGGGTACTGGAATACTTGATGTTGCATCAGGGCAGACCCATCAGTCAAGAAGAACTCATTGAACATGTATGGGATAGCAGTGTGGACAGTTTCAGCAATTCGATTCGTGTTCACATCTCTGCACTCCGAAAGAAACTTCGTGCAGTGCTTGGCTATGACCCCATTCGGAATCGAATTGGAGAGGGCTATGAGATAGAAGGAGAATCAAAATGAAGCGAATGAAACGTCTGTCTTTTCAATGGCGAATTACATTGCTGACGGCTATTTTAATTGCCGGAACTTGTATCTGTTTAAATCTTCTGTTGTATCGTTCTGGTACTGTCAGCATGGATTCGCTGAATGGCTTTGTCATGAAATATGACCCCGGAAACTCTGATGTTGTGCAAATTGAATTTGATGATCAGCAGATGTCTGCATTTCTCCGCCAGTTTTCTCAGGAAGTTTATGATGCTAAGGCAGCTTTTGGGAAAAAGGGCTGGTGTATTACAGCTATAGTCACACTGCTTAGTGCGGCAATTGCGTATTTTGTAAGCGGCAGAGCACTCAAACCGTTGAAGCAATTTTCACAGCAGACAGAAAACATCAATCAGGACAATCTTACCAGCACACGTCTTGATGAAGATACAGCAGCAGAGTTTCAGCAGCTGAGCTGTTCGGTGAATCGGATGCTTGACCGGCTTGCATTGTCATTTGATTTACAGCGTCAGTTTGCAGGAAATGCTGCACATGAATTGCGGACACCCTTGGCAATGATGCAAACAAAATTAGAGTTATTTGCCGAAGAACATTCCAATATTAATACAGAAACCGCAGAACTGGTGCAATTTCAAATGGATCAGGTAGACCGTTTGACTGCCCTGGTTCGTACGCTTTTGGAAATGAGCAATTTGCAGTCTGTTTCTCGTTCTGATGAAATCGAGTTAGCACCACTCATTGATGAGATTCTGACAGACCTCACCACACTTGCCGAACAAAAAAACATTACATTCCATCAGAATTGTGAAGATATTTGTATGATTGGCAGTGATACGCTGATTTATAGACTGTTGTTTAATCTCATTGAAAATGCAATTAAATACAATCATGCAGGTGGCAGTGTAACCGTTTCTATGCAGCAAGAGAACCATCAGGTTTTGCTGCATATTGCAGACACAGGCTGCGGCATTTCGGAAGAATATCGGGAAAGTATTTTTCAGCCATTTTTTCGTGTAGATAAGTCAAGAAGCAGACAGATGGGCGGTGTTGGTTTGGGGCTTGCCCTTGTAAGAGAGATTGCTGTTCTGCATGGGGGAAGTGTATGCGTGGAATCTAGTTCAGAAGAGGGGACAACTTTTGCCGTGAGATTGCCATTGAATGGAGAAAAAATAGAATAGTAGTTCGTATTTTGTGTGATAAAACAAAAATTGATATATTATAATAGAATGAGCCTCTGCCCGATTTCTTATTTTTGTTGAAGTTGAAATTGAGCAGATAGCCTTTCTCAACGATACAGCAGATTGCATAGCTTCCAGCTTGTTAGAGCTTGTATTCATGACAAAAAAATGATATAATAGAGATACGAAAAAGAATATCCGGCAACAAATTACGAAAGTGATTTGACAGGCAAGCAATTTGCACGAAAGGAACCAAACTATGTATAATCGCATATATACCACAAGAACGCTGGACATTACGACCAAATGGCAGCACGTGAAACTGAATGTTGGCAGAATTCTTTATGTTATCATGCAAAAACAGGATGCGGAAATACACCTGTATGGCGGAAAAATATACACCACAAGAATCACCTGTGGAGAATTGAAAGAGCAGCTGGGGGAAGATTTTCTGGAAATTCGCAGAGGGTGTCTGGTGTCTGCTATCACGATTCAAAACATTACAGAAACGGTGAATCTCATCAACGGCGAAGCGTTGAAATACACGATACGCCGCAAAAAAGAAATTATCCACGCTTTTCGTCAAAAACAGCAGGCCATCATTGGTCGTCTTGCTGCGAACGATACGCCCAAAACTTATGAAGCATATCGCCAGCATTATTGCTGCTATGAAGATGCACCATTCGCTTTTGCAGACATCAAAATGATTTTCAATGATGAAATCAGTGCCGTGGATTGGATTTTCTGTTATGGAAACGAAGCCCTCGCCAAGTTGGAAATGTTCCCATTGAAAAAGTTGATTGGTCAAAAATTCAGCGTCCTGTTTGAAAACATGGATCCCGACTGGCTCAGGTTTTATGAAAAAGCGGTTCTTTATGGTGAAATTATGGAAATCAATCATTACAGCCCCGAAATCGATGCTTTTCTAAAAGTAATCTGTTTTCCAACATTCTGGGGGCACTGTGGCTGTATTTTATTTCATACCTATGACCTTAATGTGTACGGTGACGATGAACCTTTCCGGTAAAAACATGGAACGAAACGACAAAAGATACTGATTTTATGTCGTTTCGTTCCAACTTTTTTTAAAAAATAAAAAAATCATCTCCTTTTTTATTGACAAATGGCACGCAAATATGTTATAATAAAATTGCCAAAAACGTATGATACATTTGAAACAAAAGGAGGTATATTCTTATGAAACAATGGAAACGACTGGCTGCCCTCTCATCGGCAATCGTCATGGCGGCGGCAACGCTGACGTATTTCCCGAACGACACCCTGCAAAACATTCGATGGGAAATTTCAGCAAGTGCAGATGGAACAAGTGCAGTAACGTGGACAAAAACAGAATCGGACGGT
>CABRZK010000262.1 GCA_902475415.1 uncultured Eubacterium sp. | reverse complement strand
AAAGATTTTTCTAAGATCTGTGATGGACTGGAAGCACATCAGCTGTGGTCCAGAGACTATATATTGAAGAATCTTGAGACTGTGAAAAGCAGATTTTAATATTGATGGAATCGGAGAATTTTTCTGGAACGGAAAGATTCTCCTTTTTTTGCCGTATTTAATACAGAAAAAACTATGATTTATTCTTTCGGCTGAATACAACAGCACATTTGCAGTATTTTTGGATAAATCGTGCAAAATATATGATATAAAGTATAAATTGCAAATTTTATTGTTGCGGTGAGAAAAAAACTATGCTATAATAAATCGCAATGAATGAGAAACAAGTTTCAATAGAAACTTAGAAAAATATACATAGAAAGCAGGAGGATTTTGATATGGCAGTTATTAAAAACTTTGATGAAATTGTAGAACGTGTAAAAGGTTTTCCGGAGCCGATGCGTGTAATCGTAGCAGCTGCTCAGGACGAGCACACATTACAGGCAATCAAACATGCAATGGAAGAAGGAATTGCAAAACCGGTTCTGGTTGGAGATAAAGCAGAAATCGACAAAATCTGTGCTGAGATCGGTCTGGTTGTACCGGAAGAAGATATTTATGATGTACCGGATGTAGATGAATCTGCAAGACGTGCGGTTGCCCTGATCCATGAAGGAAAAGGTGATTTCCTGATGAAAGGTAAAATGGAGACAGCTCAGATCTTAAAACCGGCTGTAAACAAAGAGACAGGTCTTGGAACAGGTCGTGTAATGTCCCATTTCGTATTTGACGAGCTTCCACATTATCACAAACTTCTTGTTACTACAGATGGTGGTATGATGACATATCCGACACTGGAGCAGAAAGCTCAGATCATCGAGAATACCGTTGAGACTCTGAAAGCTCTTGGATATGAGAATCCGAAGATTGCAGCAGTAGCAGCAGTAGAGAAAGTAAACCCGAAAATGCCTGAGACAGTTGAGGCTCGCGAGTTAAAAGAGATGAATGAGCGTGGCGAGATCAAAGACTGTATCGTTGAGGGACCAATTTCCCTGGATATCGCTCTGGACAAAGAGTGCGCAGATATCAAAGGATTTAACAGCCCGGTTGCAGGTGATGCAGATGTTATCCTTGTTCCGAATATTCAGGTTGGAAATATCCTTGGTAAATCCATCACAATCATTGCACAGGGTAACATGGCAGGTTTCGTAGTTGGTGCTCAGGTACCGATCGTATTCTGCTCCAGAGGATCTTCTGCAAAAGAGAAATTCCTTTCTCTCGCATTAGCAGCAGCTGTAAGTGCAGGTAAAAACAAATAAGGAGTCGGATATGGAAAAAATATTAGTTATGAATCCGGGCTCCACATCCACAAAAATCGCGGTTTATCAGGATGAGACACCGTTATTTGTAGAGAGTATTGAGCATTCTCAGGATGAGTTAAAGCCGTTTGAAAATATTATCGATCAGTATGAGATGCGTAAAGATCTGATCCTCGCAACCATGGAGAAAAATGGTGTACATAAAGAGGACCTGACAGCTATCGTATCCCGTGGAGGACTTCTTCCGCCGATCAAAGCAGGTGCTTATAAAGTAAATGACGACATGGTATGGCAGCTGACTTATGCACCGCAGAACGAGCATGCTTCCAATCTTGGTGCGGTAATTGCAAATGCAATCGCGACAGAGCTGAACATTCCGGCTTATATTTACGATGCGGTAACTGTTGATGAGATGGAGCCGCTCGCAAAAGTAACTGGTTTACCGGAGATGCAGCGTAAGGGCATGGGTCACAACCTGAACATGCGTGCTGCAGCAATGAAATATGCAAAAGAGCATAACAAACCATACAGTGACATTTCAGTTATTGTTGCTCATCTGGGCGGTGGAATTACACTGTCTCTGCATGAGAAAGGTCAGATCGTTGATATGATCTCTGATGATGAGGGACCATTCTCACCGGAACGTGCCGGCGGACTGCCTGCATTCCAGGTAATCGATATGGCTACCCGTGAGAACATGGGCAAAAAAGCCATGATGAAAAAGGTAAAAACACAGGGTGGTCTGATGGGCTACTTTGGTGTGAATGATACAAGAATCGTTGAAAAAATGATGATGGATGGCGATGAAAAAGCTAAAATGATCTATGATGCAATGATTCTGAATGTTGCCAGAAATATTGCAAAACTTGCTGTTTATGTAGATGGTAAAGTGGACAATATTATCCTGACCGGTGGTATTGCATATTCTGAGTATTTTACAAAAGAAGTTGCAAAACGTGTAGAATTTATCGCACCGGTAATTGTATATGCCGGAGAAAATGAGATGGAATCTCTTGCACTGGGCGCATTGCGTGTTCAGCGTGGAGAAGAAGAAGCCAAGACATTTACAAAGGTTGTACCACAGTAAAAACCCGGAAAAACTCAAGCAGTTTTTCCGATTCCCAAAATTATACCTATCCGAAGAAAGCTCCTGAGAAATCAGGGGTTTTTTTCATTTTATAAGAACGTGTTCTGGATTTTCCATAAAATAAAAGGACTTCGTGTAAAATGATTTGGAAAACAAAATTATTTTCGTTGCTGCGTATAGAAAGAAATATGCGCAAATGTGTATTATTTGTATACATATTGTTTAAAAAATATCAATATTTTATACATCAAAAAAGCAAGATTCTTTGTCAATCGTTGATGTATATGAATTAGAACATGAATATAGGTAGAAAAGAGTTGAAAATCGAAAAAAATCTGTATACAATATAAAAAGTAAGTTAATTCATTAACAATAGAGGAGGTCCTTATGTATAAGATTTTAGAACGTAAGCAGTTAGCTGATAAAATCTATTATATGGTAGTAAATGCACCGAGAGTAGCAAAATCCTGTTTACCAGGACAGTTTGTAATAGTAAAAATGGACGAGATCGGAGAGCGTATTCCGCTTACCATCTGCGATTATGACAGAGAAGCAGGAACCGTTACAATCGTATTTCAGGTAGTAGGTGCTTCTACAGAGCGTATGACAGCTCTGTACGAGGGGGATTCTTTCCAGGATTTTGTTGGACCACTGGGATGTCCATCCGAGCTGGTGGAAGAAAATGTAGAAGAACTGAAAAAGAAAAAAATTATGTTTGTTGCAGGTGGTGTTGGAGCAGCACCGGTTTACCCACAGGTAAAATGGATGCACGAGCATGGCATTGATGTAGATGTTGTCGTTGGAGCAAAGAACCATGACATGCTTATTCTTGAGGACGAGATGAAAGCAGTAGCCGGCAATCTGTATGTATGTACCGATGACGGAAGTTATGGTATTCCGGGAATGGTTACCACAGCAATTGAGGAACTGGCAGAGAAATCTGAGCAACCATATGATGTATGCGTAGCAATCGGACCAATGATCATGATGAAATTTGTATGTCTGCTTACAAAGAAACTGAATATTCCTACTATCGTTTCCATGAACCCGATTATGGTAGATGGAACAGGTATGTGTGGCGCATGTCGTCTGCAGGTAGGCGATGAGATCAAATTTGCCTGTGTAGATGGACCTGAGTTTGATGGACATTTGGTTGACTTTGACCAGGCAATGCTGCGTCAGCGTATGTACAAGACAGAAGAAGGCAGAGCAATGTTGAAATTGCAGGAAGGTGATACCCATCACGGTGGATGTGGC
>CABRZK010000261.1 GCA_902475415.1 uncultured Eubacterium sp. | reverse complement strand
GCAATTATAGCAACAGGTGGTAAACAGTACAAAGTTTCTGAAGGCGATATCATTACCATTGAAAAGCTTGGAGTAGAGGCTGGTGAGACAGTAACTTTCGATCAGGTATTAGCAGTTAATGACGGAAGTCTGAAAATCGGTAACCCGACTGTTGAGAACGCTACCGTAGAAGCATCCGTTGTAGCTAACGGACGTGCAAAAAAAGTAATCGTTTACAAATATAAAAGAAAAACCGGTTACCACAATAAAAACGGACACAGACAGTACTTTACCAAAGTTAAAATCGAAAAGATTAATGGTTAATTGAAAAGGTAACATGTAATGGTAAAAATAACAGTTTACCAGAGCCATGATCAGCAGTTTGTTGGGTTTGACTGTCTGGGACATGCAGAATATGCAGAGGAAGATGACATTGTATGTGCTGCTGTTTCCGTATTAACAATCAACTGCATGAATTCCATTGAATCATTTACCGATACATTATTTTATTGCGACAGCAATGAAAATGACGGAATGATATCTTTTCGAATTACGGAAAACAATGGAGCTGATGCACAGCTTTTGCTGAAATCGCTGGTTTTAGGTTTAGAGGACATGGAGAGTAACTACGAAGAATATATTGATTTGATCTTCGAGGAGGTGTAAGAAACATGATGAACATGAATCTTCAGTTCTTTGCTCATAAAAAAGGTGTAGGTTCTACAAAGAACGGCCGTGATTCCGAGTCCAAGAGATTAGGAGCAAAAAGAGCAGACGGACAGTTTGTAAAAGCTGGAAACATTTTATACAGACAGCGTGGTACTGAGATTCACCCAGGTGTGAACGTAGGTATCGGCGGAGATGATACATTATTTGCTAAAGTAGATGGTGTATTAAGATTCGAGAGAAAAGGAAGAGACAAAAAACAGGCTTCCGTTTATCCAGTAGCAACGAACGAATAATGAAACCCATTAATAGACTCGACTTTCATAGCCGGGTCTATTTTCTACTGTATGTAATTATTCTGATTTTATACAGAGTTGTGTAAAATTTTGAGTAATTGCGGCCATATAGCAAAAGGAATAGAAAATTATGTTTGCAGATAGTGCAAGAATTATTATAAAATCAGGAAAAGGCGGAGATGGACATGTCAGTTTCCGTCGTGAAAAATATGTTCCCAACGGTGGACCGGACGGTGGAGACGGCGGAAAAGGCGGAGATGTCATTTTTCAGGTAGATGAAGGTTTGAATACTCTGACTGATTTCAGACATCGTCGTAAATATGCTGCAGAAAATGGTGAAGAAGGCAGAAAACGTAACTGTCACGGCAGAAACGGTGCAGATATCGTCGTAAAGGTTCCGGCTGGAACAATTATCCGCGACGCAGAATCTGATCGTGTCATCGCAGATATGTCCGGCGACAACACCCGTCAGATTATTTTGAAAGGCGGACGTGGTGGAAAAGGAAACCAGAATTATGCAACGGCTACCATGCAGGCTCCGAAATATGCACAGCCGGGTCAGCCTGGAATCGAGCTGGAAGTTCGCCTGGAGCTGAAAGTAATTGCAGATGTCGGACTGGTCGGATTCCCGAACGTAGGAAAATCCACCTTGCTGTCCAGAGTGACAAACGCGCAGCCAAAGATTGCCAATTATCATTTTACAACACTGAATCCAAATCTCGGTGTCGTTGATCTGGATGAAGGTCAGGGATTTGTCATTGCAGATATCCCGGGACTGATCGAAGGTGCTTCCGAAGGTATCGGACTTGGCCATGAGTTTTTAAAACACATCGAACGTACCAAAGTCATGATCCACATGGTGGATGCAGCATCCACAGAAGGACGTGATCCAATCGCGGATATTTATGCAATCAACAAAGAGCTGGAAGCATACAACCCGGAACTGGCGAAAAAACCACAGGTAATCGCAGCCAACAAGATTGATGCAATTTATGCCGGAGATGAAGATCCTGTTGAAACATTACGCAAAGAGTTTGAGCCACAGGGCATCCGCGTATTTGCAATTTCCGCAGTCAGCGGTAAAGGCTTAAAAGAGCTTTTATATGCGGTAAATGAGATGCTGCAGACAATGGATTCTGAGCCTGTCGTATTTGAACAGGAATATGATCCGTCGACTGCAATGTATCTGGACGAGCCATATACCGTCATTTATGATGAAGAAAATGATGAGTATGTAGTAGAAGGTCCTCGTATTGAAAAAATGCTCGGTTATACCAATATTGAATCAGAAAAAGGATTCCTGTTCTTCCAGAAATTCCTGCGTGATCAGGGGATTCTCGAGGAACTGGAAAATCTTGGAATTCAAGAGGGCGATACAGTGCGCATGTACGGTCTGTCTTTTGATTACTATAAATAAACAATACAAACTAAACCATGCAGCCTTTGAATGTATGCGATAGCCTGCATGGTCATCTAGGAGAATAAATTATGACAAGTAAACAGAGAGCTTATTTAAAAGGGCTTGCCATGAATCTTGAGCCGGTATTTCAGATTGGAAAATCCAGTGTTACACCGGAAATGGTAAATGCAGTATCTGAATGTTTTAATACACATGAGCTGATCAAACTGAGTGTATTGAAAAACTGTTTTGATGATCCGCGTGAACTTGCAAATATCATCGCAGAACGTACCCATTCCCAGGTGGTTCAGGTTATTGGCAAAAAAATCGTTTTATACAAACCGGATAAGGAAAAACCAAAGATCGTTTTACCTTAATCTGACTTAAAAAGGAGTATTGTGTATGACTCTGAAAAAAAAGAAAATCGGTATTTTTGGTGGCACATTCAATCCTGTTCATTATGGTCATCTGCTGATCGCAGAAAATGCGTGCGACCAGTTTCAACTGGACCATGTGATTTTTCTTCCAACAGGACACAGTCCGCATAAACCATTCATGGGCGAGAAAATGAGTGTTCATCGCTGTCAGATGGTAGAGGCAGCCATTGCTGATAATCCGAGATTTTCTATTTCATACCGGGAGATTGAAAGCAGGAGTGTAAATTATACCTATCTTACGCTTGCACAGTTTCATAAAGATTATCCGGACTGTGAATTATATTTTATCCTTGGTGCGGATTCCCTTTTTGATTTTGATGACTGGAGACATCCGGAGGAAATCTGTAAATATGCCAATATTCTGGCTGCTGTCAGAGATAATCTGAATGCAGACGAGGTAGACCAGCAGATCGTTTATTTGAAAGAGAAATACCATTCCGGTTTTTATCGTTTAAATACCCCAAACTTCAGCGTTTCCAGTAAGGAATTACGGGAACGTGTTGCACAGGGAAAAACAATCCGCTATATGCTCCCGCCACAGGCAGAACAATATATCAGAGAACATGCACTTTACAGGGAGGATCCCTCATGACAGCAAAAGAAGTACAAAAGAATTTAAAGACCAGGTTAAAACCTGCAAGGTATGAACATACACTGGGCGTAGCAGCCACAGCAAGACATCTTGCAGAAATTTATAAATATAACGCGGATATGGCTGAAATGGCCGGTCTGTTGCATGACTGTGCCAAATATATGGATGACGAATCTAAAATCGCTCTCTGCCGAGAATATGGCGTTTCTATCAGTGAAGCAGAATATAAGAATCCATCTTTGCACCACATTTTGCGTGGAGCAAAGATGGATTCT
>CABRZK010000260.1 GCA_902475415.1 uncultured Eubacterium sp. | reverse complement strand
GGAAAGAAACTGTCCTTTGTTTATGATGCTGTGGGAAATATTGTTACGATTTCCGAGAATGGTGTTCAGAAAGTAAAATATACGTATAATGCTTTGAGTGAACTGACCCGTGTGGATTCTGCATGGGAAAATAAGAGTATTACGTATACCTACGATGCCGGAATGAATATGACGTCCAGAAAAGAGTATTCCTATACAACGGGAGCACTGGGCAATGCGGTAAAGACAGATCTGTTTACCTACCGTGCTTCAGGATGGAAAGATCAGCTTATTTCCTATAATGGCAGCAGCATTTCCTATGATGCGGTCGGCAACATTACAGCTTATCAGGGAAGAACACTGACCTGGTACAGAGGAAGCCTGCTGCAGAGTCTGACCTTAAACGGAAAGAAAGCAGTTTACCATTACGACAGCGAAGGACACAGAGTCCAGTGGAAAGACCTGAACGGAATCAGCCATAAGAACTACTGGTGCGGAAACAAACTGATGGGAACGAAGTATGGAGATGTACTGGTTCAGTTTGTTTACGGTGCGGATAAATCCCCGCTGATGCTGAAAAAGGGAGAAAAAGAGTATTATTACTTGTACAACAGCCAGAATGATGTCATAGGACTGATTGACAGCGATGGAAAACAGGTAGTAAACTATTCTTACGATGCATGGGGAAAACAGACTGGTCTGACCGATATCAGCGGAGAAAATATCGGAAAACTAAACCCATTCCGTTATCGTGCTTACTGCTACGATGACGATACCAAACTCTATGTCACCGCCAGCCGTTATTATGATCCGGAATTGTGCAGATTCCTTTGTGCGGACAACTTTGATGCTGTAAAAGCGAAAATGTTTAGCATGAATGGAAAGAACCTTTATGTGTACTGTTGCAACAATCCGGTGAATGCGGTAGATGATGATGGTGATTTTGGAATTTTAATGCTGGCATTCCCAGGAATCGATCCCAGAAAAGTAGCATGGAATATCTTAAAAGATGTATTTGTATATGCGGTACAGTGCGGAATGGCGAATGAGAAAGTAACCTTAGAAGGAATTGCAGAGGTGGCCATAGAAAGTGCAATCAGTAGTGTTTTGGGAGATAGCCAAGGAATTATCTTTTCAGTAGTAGTAAGTGGTTTGAAAGGAGGATATTTAGAGTATCAGGAATCAGGAGATATGGCAAGAGCAATGGGGGCAGGATTTTACGATGCTATAATGACCTTGTTAGAACCTAAAACGTATAACGCATATGTAAAAAATGAAACTATTGAGAATGCATTGGGTGCTTTTACAGACTTTTTTCAGTCTCCATTACTGAGCTATCCCAAAAGCGGTGTTTTGGATGGAGTGTTTGGAAAACCCAAGAAACAGGCAAATAAAAATGGATCAACACTTAAGAAAAACAGCAACATCAACTTTAGTACAAAAAAAGTTGGGGGGAAAAAGAAGAACTGGCAGAGTAATAAGCCTGCAATTTCCAGAAAAATGCAAAATATAGGACTTCCAGCGCTTAGATAGAAAAGTTTTAAGATGCCTTTGCGCGAAGAAAAATAGTTTTGTACAAAGGCAAAGCGTAAGAAATAACGAGGAGAAGATTGTATGAAAGTAGTATGGGGAAAATTTGGTACCGGCGTAGACCTGATTGTGTGTGCTATTAGTAGTTATTGGTGGGTGAGCCTGTGGGTAAATGAAAAAGATGCGTTCCACGCCTATTCATTAAAAACAAGTATCATAGTGTTTCTAGGAATAATGTTCTTTTTAAGCATAGCAGCTTATGGAACTGTGACATTTCTACTAAAACGAATTTATATTTATGAATGGGGAATAATGTTATCTTTTTGGGGCTATGAAAAAAAGATAGAATGGGAAGATTTTACTGTGATACAAAGATACAATGATCATTTTTTCTTCAACATATCGAAACAGAAAGATGACAGTTTGTTCTGGTGTACCTATCACCCATTTACCAGTATCATGATATTCGACAAGTTCCGCGGACCGGGCTGGGGAATCATACCGCTCAGCGCCGACGAATTTTGTGAACTCCTCACTTCATACGGTGTCAAGTATACGGAAAGTAAATAACATACAAAAAGAGTGGAAGTGGCCGTAAGATCCACGAATTACCAGCCACTTCCCTTTTTATATGCAAATTTAGAAAAAGAAAGAAGGAAATGCCAATGAAATCAATTTATCGCACGATCCTTGCCGTAGCAGGCAGCTTCCTTGCGGCACAGTTTGGAGGCTGGGATGCTGCGCTGGAAACGCTGGTCTGCTTCATGGCAATTGACTGGATCACAGGAGGTGTTCTGCTTCCTGTTGTTTTTAAAAAGAGTCCGAAATCTGAAAACGGAACGTTGGAGAGCCGTGCGGGATGGAAAGGGCTTTGCAGAAAAGGGATGATGCTGTTCTTTGTGCTGGTCGCGGAAAAACTGGATCAGCTCACACAGACGAATTACCTGCGGGATGCCGTCTGCATTGGATTTATTTTAAATGAAGCGGTTTCGATCTTGGAAAATGCAGGGCTGATGGGTGTGAAAATCCCTGAGGTTCTGCGGTCAAGGATTGATGTGCTGAGAAAGGAGGAGCAGAGTAAATGAGGGTTGACAGAAGCTATTGTAGCAACCAGAATACATGGTCGGAAAATCATCCGCAGTGTATTGTGGTACACAATACAGACAATTTTGCCGCCGGAGCCGATGCCCGCGCGCATGCAAGAGCGCAGTACCAGGGAAATTTTCAGATTATGTCGGCGCATTATTACGTAGATGACGGGGAGATCGCTTATCAGGCTGCGCCGCACAGCAGAGGATGCTGGCATGTCGGGAGAAATTATGGAAGTAAAAATCTATTCGGCAGATATGGAAACCGGAACAGCATCGCGGTTGAGATGTGCGTGCAGAAAGGATATGATTACGAAACCGCATTTTTACATACGGTGGAGCTGGTGAAAAACCTGATGAACGAGACGGGGATTCCATCAGATGCAGTTTACCGGCATTACGACATCTGCAGCAAAAACTGCCCGTCCCAGATTCAGAAGCGGGGAGACTGGGAGCGGTTCCAGCGTCTGATTCGGGAAACAGAAGACGGCAGTGAGAAAAGTGAATACAATCCCGGCATCTACCGTGTAACAGACCCGGCGCTCAACATCCGCACAGGTCCCGGAGTAGAATACCCGGTGGTGGGAGTCATCAAAGACCAGGGAAGCTATACGATCACAGAAATCAGAAACAAAAGCTGGGGCAGACTGCTGTCGGGAGCGGGATGGATCAACTGCCATAAAGCATATTGTTTTTACGGGGGAAGAGTATAAAATCCCATCTTTGCAAAACGATGTCATCGGACGGATTGACAGCGATGGAAAGCAGGGAGTAAACTATTCTTACGATGCAGGGGGAGAACTGGTAAATACCATGGATACAAGTGGTGCGAATATTGCACAGTCGAAAGAAATAACGAGGAGAAAATTGTATGAAAGTAATATGGGGAAAATTTGGTACAGGTGTAGATTTGATTCTGTGTGTTATTATTAATTACTATGTGGTGAGTATATGGGTAAATGGAAAAGATGAGTTCCATGCATATTCATTAAAAACAAGTATTATATTTCTAATAGAGGTAATGCTCGTTTTAAATATGGGGAAAACAGACCGGTCTGACCGATAC
>CABRZK010000259.1 GCA_902475415.1 uncultured Eubacterium sp. | reverse complement strand
TGCCTGATTGGTTTTACTTTTCCCGTTTTCATTAAATAGGTCAGATTCTGTTTGGAACACTGCAATATTTCGCACGCCTCTGCCGTGTCCACAATATTTTGATTGACAAAAGAATAAAAATCCTGCGCTGAAATTTTTATCTCCGTCCCCTTTTCTATGAGAACCCGCTTATCGATTGCAATGGATTGATTAAATGTAATACTGTATCCACCCACTCCCACTTCCACAGTGTTCAGAATTTTTTTATTTCTTAATATACTGGCTATCTTCTCATTTTCCACTGCCAGTTTTCTCAAATCGACTCTTCTTACCATATCATTCTGAAAAAGACAGATGATATCATGTTCTCCCGATACAAAACACTCGGTAACATTGTCGAGACTTCTCGCACGGATTTCCTGTGGTACGCCGTTGTACGTGATTTCCTTTAAATAACAACTGTCCTGCGAACATTTTCCCTTCGATAACGCCAGTAACTTCATTTCGTTATATTCCGTCATTTTATGATTTTTCAGTATGGAACCAATATTTTGTCTGCCGCTTGGAATCACCCGTTCCCTCACCCAGAGAGCGCTTATCTCTCTTGGAATCGTATAAATATTTTTTTTCACAAAAGAAGAAAAAAGCAGCGGTGCATTCCACTCGTCCAGCTCAGAATTTAGTTCGATCATAAATGCATTTTCTTTTTCATAACAAAACAAATATCCGATCGGCGTCTTATTTTCCCAGTCATCATCCCATATTGCAAAGACTTTCATAATAACACCACCTTTTATAGATCATTTCCCATATTTTTTCCATATGTTCCGCAGATAATGTATGCTCTAAATTTTCGAAAATAACCGCTTTGTCCGTGCCCGCCAGACGCTTTGGAAAAATTTTTTCTTTCTCCCGTATCAGATTCAGGTTCTCTAATGTCGACCTGCTCCCGATAAAATTCTGGCATGGCTTATCTTCCATTACATTAAATTTTTTTATCTGCTCCTCACTATAGCAGGAACACAACAGTGAAAGTCCATGGTCAAATAACGGTGCAATCCGTATCGAATGCTTTCTCGCATTCCGAAGCACTTCAATATTGGCTCCGTGCCTGTCTCTGTTTAAAATCAGAAAATCAACGGCAAGCATAGTGTCTATATACTGCTGCCATCCATTTTCCCTGCAAAAATCATAATGCGAAATTCCAGCGCCGGCATTAATCTGATAATAATTATCCAAAGCCGCTTTTGTTTCTCCTCTTTCCTTAAAATCCTCCGACGCACATACCCACGTTTCAAAAATTTTTCCATCAATCTCTATGTTGGCATGTATCAGTTGATATGCCAGATGTTCCACTCCCAATAGCGTAAGCATTCTGTCTACAATAATTTCATTGACGCACTCATGTCCGATAATTCCTTTTTCGCTGTCAAAGTTTGAGAGTTTGTAATATATTTTTTTCCCATCTGATATGGATTGTGATTTCAGAAAAGTTCCTGCTGTTCCACTTGAATTTCTTGCATGTGACCAGTTCAGGTAAGTAAGATCCTGTATGTCAGTCATCACTTTATTCTGCATATTTTCCGCTCTCCTTTTCCAAATTAATTATATTGTTTTATTTGATGTACGTCAAACATTGTTTTAAACATTTAAAAAGAATAAGACCATCTGCCAGAATGTTTCTGACAGACAGTCTTATCTTTCAAAAATAATCATCTGAATCATTTTTTCTTGGGAGAAAATAGAACTCTCAGTATGATTGTCCAATAATCGTTTTATTCTACTCAATCACAATTTTTGTTCTTTTTTTATAATTTCTGATAAGCATAACTTCCCAGAAAATAAGCAATGCTCCTGCTATGATATCAATCGCAATCATCAGTTTTACCCATGCTGCGAGCGAGATTGCAGTATCACTTGCGTATGCATTACTGTTTACGACTGTATACATGATATTTTTACATGCATTTCTCATGTAAAGAACAGCACTCGGATTCGTGGTATCTGATACATAATTCGTTCCAACATCAAAGGTTGACAGACAGCAGGAACCTCCTGTTGCAATCACCTGATCTGCATTCATATTAAATGCACCTGCAAAATAATCAGTTTCTACAAATCCTTTGAATCCCCATTCGTCGCGGAGTACTGTTGTCTGCAGCTCGTAATTGCCGCCAGCCCACACATTCCCGATATAGTTGAAAGATGACATAACGGCTGTTACATTTCCTTCTTTCACACAGATTTCAAATGGTTTTAAATATAATTCTCGCATAGACTGTTCATTTGCCCATGTACAGATCATTACCCAGCGGTTTGTTTCCTGTTCATTCATTGCAAAATGCTTCATATATGCATAAACACCATTTTCTGCGGCTCCCTTAACTGCCTGAGCAGACATTTTTCCAGACAGAACCGGATCTTCAGAAGGATATTCATAGGCACGGCCTCCAAATGCACTGCGGTGCAGGTTCATAGATGGTGCATACCAGCCGGAACAGCCAAGCTCTGTTGCCATTTTACCCATGTCGTAGCCATATGTGTATGCCAGTTCATCATTCCATGTGCATGCGATCATGACATTCGATGGGAAACCTACAGAACCGGCACCTGTGAAGTTGTTGCTGACAGCCGATGGTCCGTCACAGTCCACGGTTGCCACCTTTCCCACACTTGCAGCTGCTGCAGTCTGGAATCCTGCATGTGCGATCATATCCTGCATTTCATCAATAGTAAGCTGATCTAACAGTGTCTCCCAGCGTTCATCTTCATAATCTGCCCCGCGAAGCTCTGCCAGTGTCAGACCATTCTCGGCGCCCGTTGTTGGCATCTCTGCACCTTCTATTTCCGGCATTTCATAATTGGAAGTTACAGTGAATCCCTCTTTTAAATCTTCCGGCATAGACATGCTCGCCGGTGCAGCGGCTACCTCTTCGTAATTGGCAAACCCATCCGCTCTCGACAGATATTCCAAATGTCCATCAGCATAATCGAACTGATTTACTGCCGCAGTCTTGTCTGTCGAACGGGCATTATTTTCATCATAGATAATGTCTTCATCTACTGTATAAACAACCGAATCCATCACATGATGGGAATCACTGTTGATACTGATTTCATAATCTCCCTGCTCTAACACATAACATCCATGATCTTTGTAATCATAGGAAGCCATATCCTCCGCCTTAAATGTCAATGTCACATTTGTACTCTCTCCTGTGCGGATCACATCTGTTTTCTCATAAGCGATCAGATTTGCAGAAGATTTT
Organism: uncultured Eubacterium sp.; assembly: GCA_902475415.1. Classification (GTDB taxonomy): domain Bacteria; phylum Bacillota; class Clostridia; order Lachnospirales; family Lachnospiraceae; genus Eubacterium_I. The sequence continues at coordinate 437 of CABRZK010000259.1, read as the reverse complement.
TCGATTCCTCCATTGGTATACGGAGGATTGTAATAAACCTCAACAACATCTTTTCCATCAACATCACCCGTATTTGTCACCTTGACATTTAAAGTGATCGTTCCATTTTCCATGGTAGAAGATTCAATTTCCTGTTTGAAATTAGTATAGCTCAAACCATATCCAAACGGATACTGAACTGTCTCATCATAATTAAGAAGACCTTCCTGTGCTGCCGTCTCATAAAAGCGATATCCGACATAAATACCTTCCACATAATTTACAAACGTTGGCATTGCTCCACCAACATATGGATCACTCTCATCAATTTTAAATTCCTGCATATTGTCATACTGGAAGTCACCAAAGTTATTCCATGTCGGTGTTGCGGTTAGATCATACACAAACGTATCTGATGTCTTACCAGATGGATTCACAGAACCATTTAAAATCGTTCC
>CABRZK010000258.1 GCA_902475415.1 uncultured Eubacterium sp. | reverse complement strand
GTGAACTGCTGATTGATTTTACAGAGGCAGGATACGGCGCAGATGGAATGAGATTATTTGAACAGAACCCGGGCGGGGCACCGGCAAATTTGCTGACCGTTGCCAGTCATATGGGGTATCGGACCGAATTTATCGGAAAAGTCGGAAAAGACATGCACGGTGCATTCTTAAAGAAGACACTGGAAAAAGAAGGCATCGGAATCAGCAACCTCATTGAGGATGATCAGTATTTTACAACACTGGCTTTTGTTGCCATTGATGAAAAAAGTGGCGAGCGGGAGTTCTCATTTGCGAGAAAACCGGGTGCGGATACCCAGTTACGGGCAGATGAATTGAAGATGGATATCTTACAGAATTGCAGAATTTTCCATTTCGGTTCCCTGTCACTGACGGATCAGCCGGCACACGATGCGACACTGACCGCTATTATAAGGGCAAAAGAAGCCGGAGCACTGATTTCTTATGATCCGAACTACCGGGCATCCCTCTGGAGCAGTGAAGCGGCAGCAGTCGAAAATATGAAATCTGTGATTTCCTATGCAGATGTCATGAAAGTATCGGATGAGGAAAGTCTGTTACTGACCGGTGAGACGACGTATGAAGCAGCAGCGGACAAACTGCTTGCCATGGGACCGAAACTGATCGCTGTCACACTTGGTGGTGATGGTGTGCTGATGGCAACAGCGGAGAAAAAAGAGCGTATCGCAGGATTTTCCGTACAGTCTGTGGATACTACAGGAGCAGGAGATTCCTTCTGGGGCGGATTTTTAAGTGCTTATCTGGCACTGGAAAAACCGATGGAAGAACTTACCTGGGAGGAAATCAAAAACTGTGCGATACATGGAAATGCCACTGCAGCGCTGTGTGTACAGAAACGCGGTGGAATTCCGGCTATTCCGACCAGGGAAGAAGTGGAAGGATTGTTATGAAATTTGCACATACACTTCGTGGTTATGATAAGAAAAATCTGGGGAAAGACATTCTGGCGGGGCTGATCATCATGGCGGTATCCATTCCGATTTCCATGGGATACGCACAGATCGCAGGCTTACCGGCAGTGTACGGTTTATATGGATCGGTCTTTCCGATTTTGATTTTTGCACTGTTTTCGACCTCACCGCAGTTTATCTTTGGCGTGGATGCGGCTCCGGCGGCACTGATTGGATCAGCGCTGGCGGGGCTTGGTATTACGGCAGGATCACAGGAGGCACTGGCAGCAGTTCCGATGCTGACTTTCTTTGTGGCACTGTGGTTGCTTATATTTTCCATTCTGAAAGCCGGAAAACTGGTGAATTATATTTCGGCACCGGTGATGGGAGGATTTATTACAGGTATCTGTACGACCATCATTCTGATGCAGGTGCCAAAGCTGATGGGTGGCACAGCAGGTGTCGGAGAATTTCTGGAGCTGGCGGAACATATCGGTGAAACTATTCGGGACATCAACGTTCCATCTGTGATTTTAGGTGTGGTGGCATTGGCAATTTTGCTGATTTCAAAGAAAGTAATGCCTAAGTTCCCAATGGCAGTGGTACTGATGGCGGCAGGTGCGGTACTGACGGCTGTGCTTCCACTGCGGGACTGGGGGATTCAGACGCTGGCAGCAGTAGAACCGGGACTTCCGAAATGGAGGTTACCGGATTTTTCTGCGGTTCCGTTAAAGGAAGCTGTGACCATCAGTTTGTCGGTAGCGGTGGTCATTATGGCGGAAACACTTCTGGCAGAAAACAGTTTTGCACAGAAAAACAGATATCAGATCGATGACAATCAGGAAATTCTGGCATTTTCGCTGGGAAACTTTGCCGCAGCTTTTACCGGATGCTGTCCGATCAATGGTTCCGTATCACGAACTGCTATGGGCGAGCAGTATCAGGCCAAAACACAGCTGACCGGTCTGGTTGCAGGTGGATCTATGATTATTTTGTTGTTGTTCTGTACGGGATTTATTGGCTATCTGCCAATACCTGTTTTAACCGCAATCGTAATCTCTGCGCTGCTTGGCGCAACGGAATTTGAACTGATTCCGCGGCTTTGGAAAGTCAGCAGAACGGAATGTTTTATTTTCCTGGGAGCATTTTTCGGCGTGTTGTTTCTGGGAACCATCAATGGTGTACTGATTGGCATTATCCTGTCCTTTACCGAGATGATTATCCGGACTTCAAAACCGGCTACCTGTTTCCTTGGTATTCAGCCGGGGCATAAGCATTTCAGAGATCTGAAAGAAGGACATCAGATTCATCCGGTGGAAGGTGTCATTATCTACCGGTTCAGCAGTAATCTGTTTTTTGCAAATGTTTCCGTATTGCAGCGGGAAATTGAAGAAAATATAAAGGATAATACGAAAGCGGTGATTCTGGATGCCAGCGGCATCGGAAGTATGGATATCACGGCTGCAGACCGTCTGAACCTGTTCATCCAGTCTCTGGAGGAAAAGGGCATCCGCTTTTACATCACGGAGCATATTTCTGGGCTGAATACCCAGATGCGTAAATTAGGTCTGGGACATTTGATTGAAAAAGGAAAAGTACGCCGGACAATTCACATTGCATTAAAGGACATTGGTTATAATCGTCCGTATCCGCTGGAAGGCGGTGTGGAAAACACAGAGCGCAGTGCTTCGAGAAAACGGGCTGATAACCGGGTACAGGAATTTGTCTGGGCGTTTGGCACCGATGCAGAGGCAGAAATGGAGAAACAGATCATCCGCCAGATTGAGCATCTGAAAGAAACAAAAGATGTGGAAGAGCTGTTGCATGGAAGCTGGTCCCATATGGATGAATGGGATATGGATGAGTGGCTGGAACATCTGGAAGAACACTTAAAAGAAATCGTGCGGATTTCCGGAAAAGACGAGCATGTGCTGGCGCAGCGAATCGAGCAGCATCGTCAGGAAATTCACGAACGGATCGCAAAAGAACATCCGGAACTGGCAGAACGATTCCAGCAACGCAGGCATGTACTGGATGATCATCTGAAGGAACGGCATCCGGAAGTGTTTGCTTTGATAGAAAAACTCAGAGAATATGACAAGTAGACTCTGTATTGGCAGAAGTTCTCGCAAAAATTAAAAGAGCACGTAGAACAAGGAATGTTCAGGGATGCAAGTAAAACTAAATAATGTATAAAGTGTGGTAGAATAAAACAAGTGTATTTCGGCTGAAACGTAACGAGAATAGGAATTAGCCGGAATACACTTTAAGAAAACTGGTCCATAAATCTGAATAATTCAGGTTTATAAATAATCAAACCATTAATTTTTAATTTTCCTCACTCAACTTATATAACAAAACTCCCGAATGTAAATGATTATGACATTCGGGAGTTTTGTAATTGTTCATAGAAAAATTACGTTCTGTAAATAATGCATAAATAATGCTATCTTACAGGAAAATATACTTCAGTACAAACAGCACTGCCAGTATATACATAAGCAGACTGATCTTCTTTTTCTTTGCATTACCTGTGATAAGGTTTAATACAACATAAGAGATAACTCCCATGGAGATACCTTCGGAAATGCTGTAGAAGAATGGCATTGCCAGAATACAGATATAACATGGAATTGCCTCAATAACATCATTGAAGTTGATGTTTGTAACGTTTGTCAGCATGTAGAATCCTACGATTACCAGTGCCGGAGCTGTCGCGAAGGACGGAATGGCAAGGAAGATCGGGGATAACAGCAGAGCCAGACCAAACA
>CABRZK010000257.1 GCA_902475415.1 uncultured Eubacterium sp. | reverse complement strand
GACAGGAGGACAAAAATATGTTTCTAGAATCAATGATTCTCCATAATTTCAGGTGCTTTTCTGATATAGAAATAAAATTTAATAACCGACTTACGGTGGTCGTTGGAAATAATGGGGCAGGAAAATCAACGATTCTGGAGGCTGCCACAATTGCAGCGGGTACTTTGACGGCAGCGATGGATGGACTCACAAATTATGGGATCAAGAAGAGTGATGCTCATTATAAATATTATGATCTGGGAAGTACCATTGATGTTCAGCCGCAATTTCCGGTTGAGATTACAGCATCAGGTAAAATGGATGGAAAGGATATAACGTGGAGCCGAAGTCTTAAATCTGCAAAAGGCAGAGGAGGGCTGGCATCTGCAAAGGAGCTTACATCCATTGCAGAAGAGTATCAGGAGAGAATGAGAAACGGGGATCGAGAGCTGAAATTACCTGTTATTTCGTATTATGGGACAGGACGGCTCTGGGCACAGCATCGTGAGAAAAAGAATGATACTTTTGAAAAAAATAACAGAAGCAATGGATATATAGACAGCCTTGACGGTGCAGCAAATGATAAGCTGATGATGAAATGGTTTGAAAAAATGACTTATCAGCAGCTTCAGAGACAAGAAAAAATTCCGGAATTTGTTGCAGTTAAAATGGCACTGGAACAGATCTTTGCTTCGGTTACAGGATATTCAGATGTAAAAGTACAGTTCAATCTGGATACGGGTGAAATAGATATTCTTTATTTTGATGGGACAGAACATGTGAGGATGCCCGTTTCTCAGCTGAGTGATGGATACAAGTGTACGATAAGTCTGATTGCAGATATTGCATATCGAATGGCTATTCTTAATCCACAGTTACTGAACAAAGTATTAGTGGAAACAGAAGGGATCATTTTGATAGATGAAGTGGACCTGCATTTACATCCAAAGTGGCAGAAGCGAATTTTGAAAGATCTGATGGATATATTTCCTAAAGTTCAGTTTATCGTCAGTACACATGCACCGGAAGTGATTAATTCTGTGAAAAAAGGATCTGTTGTGATTCTCAGAAATAATGAAGTTATCAATGCAACTGATGAAACATATGGTAAAGATGCAAATACCATTTTAAGAGAAGTGATGGGAGTTTCTTCAAGACCGGATATCATTCGATTTTTATTTGAAAAATTTTATGAATTACTGGATAGCGGCGAATGGAAGATGGCAGAGGAGATTATTGGGCAATTGGAAAAAGAAATAGGAAATAACGATCCGGAAATCAATGCGTGTCGTGTGCGTCTTGAGTTGGAACAGATGTGAGGTAAAATGCCATGATCAGGATAAAAAAGGGCAGAGAACCCGGAAAGTTACTCTGGTATCGTCAACAGGATGGAGCATCTTATGAACAGATGGATAAAGAAGTAAGAGAGGAACTAATAGATCAATTGCTGCGAGAACAGGGGCATCTTTGTGCATATTGTATGTCCAAAATTCCGGAAAGCAGAAATCTCCCAAGCGGTGTACCTGCGGTTACGATAGAACATTGGCTGCCGAGAAATCCAGATGATAAGCTGGATATTGGACAAGGTTTGGACTATAAAAATATGTTTGCAGTCTGTTCCGGAAATAGAGGATGCGGGTGCGAAGAAAAACTGACCTGCGATGCCAGAAAAGGAAACGATGCAATAAAAGTAAATCCTTGTGATGAAAGTACACTGCGTGGAATTACATACAAATCAAACGGAATCATACAGTCCTCTGATCCGGTGATTGATGAAGATTTGAATCAGAGACTGAATTTGAATGGAGCAAATTCATCATTTCAGGAAAACAGAAAACAAGTGCTGGAAAGTCTGATTTTTGATGTGAAAAAAAGATGTGGAAATGGTGATATATCTTTGTATTGCAAACGAAGGTTAGAAAAGATTCAGTCGATGGATGATCCGAAGATTCCTTATGTCGGGATTTTGATCTGGTGGCTTGAAAAACATATAAAATGAAAGTAAGGCAGAAGTTTCTTTCATGATTTTTATTTTCCCCACAGGTACAGGTTGTATTTTCTCGGGAATACATTTGACAAATACAGGAATTTCGTCTATAATGGCGATGAAATGTAACAGATTTGTAACAAATAGTTTGATATTTAGTTACAGATCAGTTTTGACAAGTGTGGGGGAAAGGATAAATAATGAAGAGAAAAAGAAGAATCATACTGGCTGTATTCGCAGTGATGTTTGCGATGCTTTGTATGCCGCAGAGGGCAGAGGCTGCAAGAAAGGCAGTCTGGAAGGATGTTGATGGTGTCTGGTATGCATACAGAGGCAGCAAATTAGTCAGGAACAAGTGGGTTGGCGATTATTATGCCGGTTCGGACGGTTCCCTTGTGAAAAATCAGTGGATCGGAGAGTATTTCGTAGGTGAGGACGGAAAGTGGATCCAGAACTTCAAGGGTGGCTGGTATAAGATCAACAAAAAATATTATTACTATACCCCGGAAGGTGAAAAGCAGCTTGGCTGGATCCAGCTCGGAAAACGGAAGTATTATCTGGATCCGAAGAAAAATGGTGCGAGAGCGACCGGCTGGAGAAGGATCGAGGGATATCGCTATTATTTCAGAAAAAAGAAAGGTTATATGCTGACAGGCTGGAGATATATCAACAAGCAGTATTACTTTTTTCAGAAAAATACAGGAATCTGTCTTCAGGGCTGGTTTCACTGGATCGGTAAAACCTACTATACCGGTGAAAAATATTACCGTGTGACCGGATGGCAGGTGATTGACGGAAAACGTTATTATTTTGCAAAAGACGGAGGTTTGCAGAGCGGCTGGCTTGATTCGAAAGGAAAGAAATATTATCTGGATCCGGACAATGGTTCTGCTGCAGCAGTTGGTCTGCTTTCTGTTGACCGTGTTACATATTATTTCAATGCCAAAGGTGTCATGCAGAAAAACAAGGCAGTCACGATTGACGGCGTTGTCTATAACATTGACCTGAATGGAAGGTGTACAGCAAACATTCAGGACAGGGATGATAATATCACAGACAAGATGTTGTTTTTTACGACGTTTGAGTCAGGAACGGCAGCCTATGCACAGGTTGGTGGAGACAATGGCAATGCCTGTGGCAAATATCAGTTTGACTATCGCTATTCACTGCTTCCATTTGTGAAATATTGTTATGAGAGCAATCCGACATTTTTTGCAGAATTTAAAAAATATGCGGCATACACTGACAGTCAGAAATCACTGCTGAAGGGAAATACGAAATTCTATGCGGCATGGAGAACGATCTACAACAAATCGCCGAAAGGCTTTGCTTCTTATCAGGATGCTTATGCAAAGCGTGAATATTATGATGTGACGGCAGGATATCTGCAGAGCAAATTTAATATCAATATGGATGCAAGACCGGATATTGTAAAAGGAGCAGTATTTAGCTATTCCATCCAGCACGGTCAGTGGACGGCAGCAGGAGCAGTCAAAGCGGCCGGAATCAAAAACAGTACGACGGACGAGCAGTTTTTACAGAAACTGTATGCATACCGCAAAAAAACATATCCGGCGTATACCACGCGTTACAACGAAGAACTTTCCCTTGCATTATCTTTATTGTAAAAAAGACAGCGGTCAGACGAAGAGAACATATTTTCGAACTGACTGCTGTTTTTTGTTGCGAAGCCGTTTTTTTCCTGTTATAATGAATTGGATATCGGTGACACTCGTTTTGTGCCGACCGGAACGAAGTGTAGAATGTGCAGTGAT
>CABRZK010000256.1 GCA_902475415.1 uncultured Eubacterium sp. | reverse complement strand
ATCGCTTATTGAGGAAAGATACTCCGATTTCGTCATTTCGATTATGAATAATATATTGCAGATTAAAGTGTTCATGATATAATGAGCGCAAGAGAGTCAACATGCTGGCTTGATTGACGAGCGGCGAATGCCCGTCAGTCCGGAAAATCTGTGATTTTTCGGACGTGCACTGCGGACGGAAGTGAAGATAGTGTATAAGGAGGAAATTGTGATGTATCAGGCAAAAGAAACAAGATATGATACTATGATATATAACCGTTGTGGTCAGAGTGGTCTGAAACTGCCGGAGGTTTCCCTTGGATTCTGGCACAATTTTGGTGACACGGGGGTATATGAAAACATGCGTCAGATGGTATTTACCGCTTTTGATAACGGTATTACACATTTTGATCTGGCGAATAATTACGGACCGGAGTATGGAAGTGCCGAGGCCAATCTGGGAAAACTGGTGAAAGAGAATTTCAGACCGTACCGGGATGAACTGATCATCAGCACAAAAGCCGGCTATGACATGTGGAAAGGTCCTTATGGCGACTGGGGAAGCCGTAAATATCTGCTGGCAAGTCTGGATCAGAGTCTTCAGAGAATGGGACTTGATTATGTGGATATCTATTATCATCACAGAATGGATCCAAATACACCATTAGAAGAAACCATGGGAGCACTGGATCAGGCAGTCAAAAGCGGAAAAGCGCTGTATGCGGGAATTTCCAATTATGACGGTGAGACGATGAAACGTGCGGCTGCGATTATGAGAGAACTTCACTGCCCGTTTGTAATCAATCAGAACTGTTATTCTATTTTTGACCGCACCATTGAACAGAATGGTCTGAAGCAGGCGGCTGTGGAAGAAGGAAAGGGCATTATTGCATTCAGCCCGCTGGCACAGGGAATGCTGACAGACCGTTATTTGCATGGAATCCCGGCGGACAGTCGTGTCAATACGGATGGACGTTTCCTGAAAAAAGAACAGTTTACGGACAATAAGATCCATCAGATTCTGGCATTGAATGAGATTGCCGGAGAGCGTGGGGAGAGTCTGGCACAGATGGCTCTGAAATGGGTACTGAAAGATGACGTGGTAACCAGCGTACTGATCGGAGCATCCAGACCGCAGCAGATTCTGGATAATATCAAAGTCGTCGGAAGTGCCGACTTTACAGAGGAAGAAATTCGAAAGATTGATGAGATTACAACATGTTGATGATCGTATGTATTGTTGTAATAGTGGTTATTTTAGGATGGCTGAGTATTGGGTATGTGGGATTTCGAACTGCAATCTGTCGGGGACATGAACTGGATATCAATGACCGGGAGTCGTTGAAGGGGACTGCCTGGGATCAGTATTACGACGAGATTCAGGAAGGAATAGACTGGATCAAAGAACAGAAAGCGGAAGATATCTGGATTCAGTCGGAGGATGGTTTGCGGCTGCATGCGAGATTGTTGGATCAGGAAAATGCAAAGGGAACGGTACTGATGTTTCATGGGTATCGGACGCATCCAGAGGTTGATTTTTCCGCTTCTTCTCATGTCTATTATGAATGTGGCAATCGGATTATCCATATTGATCAGCGGGCAGCAGGAAAAAGTGAAGGAAAATATATTGGTTTTGGCGTACTGGAAAGCAGAGACTGCTGTCTCTGGGCACAATATGTGGCCCGACGTTTCGGAAAGGATCAGAAAATCATACTGGCAGGATTATCCATGGGAGCTTCCACCGTATTGATGGCCACTGCACATCATGAAAAAAAGGATATCCATATGGAAAGCGATATGGGAGTCGTAGTAGTTCACAGAGAACTGCCGGAAAATGTGACCGGTATTGTGGCAGACAGCGCATTTTCATCGCCTTATGATATTATCCGAAAAAGAATCCGGACAACTTATCATTGCAAGGGAACAGTGCTTACTGCTGGAATTGATTTGTGGAGTCGTCTGTTTGCACATTATGCACTGAAAGAAATGTCAGTACCGGAGATTATGAAACAAAACGAGATACCGGTTCTGTTGATTCACGGAACGGCAGACAGTAACGTGCCGGTGGAAATGACCATTCAGGCAGCCAAAAACTGCAAAGGATTGAAAAAACTGATTCTTGTGGAGGGTGCAGAGCATGGAACCGGATACCTGGTAGATAATGATACTTACAAAAAGGCACTTCAGGAGTTTTGCTCCTGAAATGCCTTTTTCTGCGCGCCTTGCGGCGCACGTTTCTATATGGCAAGCTTTTTCGTATATTCCCGGAAGGTTGTGTTAAATTTCTGCATGATAAGAAAATACAACATTCTGTTGGAATATTTTTGACTGTGCAAGATGAAACGGTTACTTGCTCATATCTCTGGACTTCTGTACGCAGGCACGCTGAGCCTCGATGACGGCACTGCGAAAACCTGATTTTTCCAGGGCAGCAACAGCTTCAATTGTAGTGCCGCCCGGAGAGCAGACAGCATCTTTGAGTTCACCGGGATGCTTGCCAGTTTCAAGTACCATTTTTGCGGAACCAAGGACAGACTGAGCAGCGAATTTGTAAGCCTGCGCCCGTGGCATACCATCGGCTACAGCAGCATCCGCCATAGCTTCAATGAACATGTATACATAAGCAGGGGAAGAGCCGCTGACGCCAACGACTGCATCCATCAGATGCTCACTGATTTCTTCCGATTCCCCAAAGCTGTTGAAAATAGCCTGGATTTCTGCCATATCTTCATCCGTAATGGCATCATTGCGACAGAGTGCACTCATGGAGGCACCGACGAGAGCCGGGGTATTTGGCATTACACGCACCAGCTTGATCGGTCGTTCGAACATTTCTTCAATACGTTCAATCGGCTGTCCTGCTGCAATGGAGACGATGATGGTGTTTTCTGTGATGGAATGGCGGATTTCCGGGATCACTTTGTGAAACATATTTGGTTTTACCGCAAGAAAAAGGATATCTGCTTTTTCGGCAGCTGCTTTATTGTCTGTAATAGCTTCAATGTTCAGAGTCTTTTTCAGGCGAAGTATGGAGGACTCATGTGCGGCAGTGGCGCAGATGTGGTCACAGTCAGATAACCCGGAAGAGAGCAGGCCGCTGATGATGGCAGTTGCCATATTGCCTCCGCCGATGAAACTGATCATTTTTTCAATCATAACATTACAACTCCTTTGAAATCAAAGAAATACGCGGGCATTGTTTTTTCTGCTAAATAAATCAATGCCGTTATTTCTGTATGCAATTATAAAAGAAGGGTGCCAGAAATACATATTTGTACTTGGTGGCACCCCAATGTTTCATTTGATATATTTCAAATCAACAAAAACCTTTGTATTTGTTCGATTTAGAAATCTGTGAAGTTTTTCTCTTTACGTTTCTCAAGGAAAGCTGTCATTCCTTCTGTCTTATCATGTGTAGAGCATGTCATACCGAAGAGGTTTGCTTCGTACTCAACAGCATTCTTGATGTCCATATCATAGCCGTTGTTGATAGCAGCTTTAGCGATAGAAACAGCGTAGCTTGCGTTGCGGGCAATTTTACCAGCCATTTTCTTAGCTGTAGCCATCAGTTCTTCCTGAGGAACAACTTTGTTTACAAGACCGATTCTGTATGCCTCAGCAGCATCGATATTCTGGCATGCAAAGATCATTTCTTTTGCACGTCCCATACCAACCAGGCGGGCAAGTCTCTGTGTACCACCGAATCCCGGGATGATTCCAAGACCACACTCAGGCTGTCCGAATAATGCATTTTCAGAAGCGATACGGATATCACAAGCCATGGAAATCTCACATCCACCGC
>CABRZK010000255.1 GCA_902475415.1 uncultured Eubacterium sp. | reverse complement strand
AACGCATTATCGTGAAGTTGATAATATGTATCGACAGATTCGTGGTTGGCGGCACGATTACCGCAATCACATTCAGACGATGAAAGCCTACGCCGCCACAGAAAATTGGGAAGCTATCAAGAACTATCTTGACCTGCTGGACGAAGATTTGACTACCGTGGATACGGTTATCAAGACAGGTAATCCCATGACGGATGCGATTCTGAACTCAAAAATCTCTTTGGCAAAGTCCAAGGGTATTGCGGTGGTTGCGGATGCCCATATTCCCGTCAAGCTGAAATCCTCTGAGATTGATTTGTGCTGCATCATCGGCAATCTTTTTGACAATGCCATCGAAGCAAGTGTGAAGCTGCCGGAGGAACAACGGCTCATTCGTGTCTATATGGATATGAAGAGCACCCAACTCTATATTTCCTTCACCAACTTCACCGCAGATAAGAAGTTGAAAAAGGAAGGTAGACTTTTCCGCAGCACCAAGGGAGAAGGTCACGGCTTTGGCTTGGTGCGTATTGATGCCATTGTGGAACGGCTCGATGGCTATATCAGCCGCAATAGCGAGGACGGAGCGTTTACAACGGAAATACTGCTTCCGCAGGTATAAAATTGCAATTCATCACCTGGAAATGACGATTCGTCCCCAAAATCATCTGGGGACGAATTTTTGTGTTATCCTATGCTCAGAAAGGATGATGGTTTTATGGTTAAGGAAAAAATTCAAAAGGCCAAAAAGCCAAAATACAACACCCTCCAAAATGTAGGCTGGATGGTGAAAATAGCTTGGAAAAACGGCAAGCGTGTTCTATTATTTTGCGTCCTTACCGCTATTTTGGAAGTGCTGTTCAATTTAGTTCAGTTATACATTGCTCCGGAGGTGCTGGCACGAGTTGAGCAGAAAACTCCTTTGTGGGAACTCCTAACGACTATCGGAGTATTTACGGCGGCGCTTTTTATCGTGCACGGATTTAAAGAATATATAAGACAAAACACACTATTTCCACGAGTTGATGTGCGTTCTGCCGTCATTGCTAAAATTGCATGGAAGTGTAATGTTACTTCGTATCCAAATACATTGGATGCAAATTTCGTTAAGCTGCGTGAAAAGGCACATATGACGTGTGAGGGAAATAGTCAAGCCACCGAACACATCTGGCAGACAATCACTATGCTGCTCAAAAATGTTGGCGGGTTGATCGTTTATCTGACAATTCTTTCCCGTATAGATTTCTTGCTTCTTCTTGTTGTGATTGCTACTTGCGTTGCGGGATTCTTCGTTTCCAGATACACTAATAACTGGCGCTATGCCCATAGAGATGAAGAAGAAAACTATTTTCAAAAGAAATATTATCTGCGTACTAAGTCCGAATCTGTGGAGCTGGCGAAGGACATCCGAATCTTTGGCTTACAGAATTGGCTGAATGAGCTTCTGGATCAGATTCATAATCTTTACCTAGACTTTACTCTGCGCTGTGAGCGTGTCGAAGTTCTTGCTGATATTACAGAATCGGTACTCACGATGGCTCGTAACGGTATTGCTTATGTGTATCTCATCAACATGGCGCTGAATGAAGGGTTGAGCGTATCGGAATTTCTTCTGTATTTTACGGCTGTTACCACGTTCACCACTTGGGTTATGGGTATTATGCAGGAAATGAGCACCCTCCACAAGGAGAGTCTTGATATTTCCTGTGTTCGTGAATTTTTGGAATATCCTGAGCCGTTCAAATTTGAGGAAGGCAAAGAAATTCCTGCTGCGGATGGATACGAGTTGAAACTGGAAAATGTGTCTTACCGTTATCCCGGCGCAGACAAGGATACCATTCACGGATTAACTTTGACGGTACATCCCGGTGAAAGGTTGGCAATCGTTGGTCTGAACGGTGCAGGTAAGACTACCTTGGTCAAGCTTCTGTGCGGATTGTTAGACCCGACAGAAGGTCTTGTTCTGTTAAACGGAAAGGACGTTCGTGGCTTCAACCGCAGAAGCTACTATGATCTGTTTAGTGCGGTGTTCCAGGAGTTCTCCGTATTGGATGTCACGGTAGCCGAAGAAATTGCTCAAACCACAGAAGGTATCGATTATGACAAAATTGCGGATTGTGTGGAAAAGGCGGGCTTAACAACTACAATCGAGAAGCTGCCAAAAGGTATGCAGACTCATGTGGGACGTGAGGTGTACCTGGATGGCGTCTTGTTCTCCGGCGGTCAGACGCAGCGATTGATGTTGGCAAGAGCGCTCTACAAGGATGGACCGATTCTGCTTTTGGATGAACCTACAGCGGCGCTTGATCCCATAGCGGAAAACGATATTTATATGAAATACAGCGAGATGACGCATGGAAAAACATCTATGTTCATTTCACACCGTTTGGCATCTACCCGCTTTTGTGACCGAATTATCTTTGTTGCGGACGGTGGCGTAAAAGAAGAAGGCACACACGAGAGTTTGCTTGCTTTGGGCGGCGAATATGCAAATCTATTTGAAGTACAGAGCCGCTATTACCAGGAAGGAAAGGAGTTCTGAATATGAAAGAAAAAGTAACAATACGCCATGCAGTTTCTTCTCATTTGCGTGGCATCAAGGAACTCCACAAGGTATCTCCTAAGTTCTTTCCACTTTTGACATTGCATTGCTTCTTCAGCGCTATTTTCCCTTATATCTCGGTTTTCTTTTCAGCACAGATATTGACAGAACTCGCAACCCTGCGCAGAGCAGACATCCTATGGAAATGGGTAATTGCAGGGGTCTTATGTGTTGGCGTTGTATCTATCTTGAAAGCCTTTCTGCAACGTCGTTATAACACTCTGCTTAATGATCTGTGGGGAAGAAAAGAAATTTTGTTTATTCACAAAATGTTTTCTCTCGACTTTTCAGAACTTGATAAACAGGAGAACCATGATCTTCGAGCACAGATCCAGCAAAACGAAAATTGGGCCGATTGGGGATTGATGATGGTTCAAGAAGTATATGAAAGTTTTATGATAAGTGTGATTGGTATTTTCAGCGGAATTGCATTGACAATCACCTTGTTTTCCTCACCTGTGCCGAATGATTCCGGTTGGCTTGCAACATTAAATAATCCTTTGTTTATACTTTTCTTTGCGGTTATTATGATTGGTGTCAGTATCCTTGCCGGTAAACTCAGCGCAATTGCAACAAAGTGTTGGAGCAACTACGCTGAAGAAGCTACCTTTGGAAATCGTTTGTTTAGGCATTTCGGATTCATTGGAATGGATAAGGAACGTAGCGTAGACATCCGAATGAACAATCAGCAAAACCTTGTTCGTGCATATTGGAGTACCAATTCTACTTTTGGTGTGAATGGTCCTATCGGCAGACAAGCACAAGGAAAAATGGGGATATATGCCAGCTTGGGTGTGTGTATTACTACTCTCATCACCGGCTCTATCTATGTGTTTACTTGTCTAAAAGCTTGGGGCGGTGCATTTGATGTCGGAAGCATTACGCAGTATGTGGGCGCAGCTACCGCAATGGTTGCCAATGTGTTTTCTTTAACAGGTTTGCTTGGAACATTGGAGACAAACACCGGTTACTTGGATAAGACCTTTGAGTTTCTTGACATTCCGAACGCTATGTACCAAGGTAGCCTCACTACCGAAAAAAGATCTGATCGTAGATACGAAGTGGAATTTAAAGATGTGTCCTTCAAGTATCCCGGCAGCGATATTTGGGCGCTTCGCCACGTGAATATGAAGTTCAAGGTTGGCAAGCGACTTGCTGTCGTGGGCGAAAATGGCAGCGGCAAAACCACATTTATTAAATTGCTGTG
>CABRZK010000254.1 GCA_902475415.1 uncultured Eubacterium sp. | reverse complement strand
AGGGTTTCTTCTGCCATGGATTGACATACCGTGTATGAAAGGATAAAGGTCAAAGCCAGTGAGGCAATGTGCTTCTTTTTCATTGTATTTCCTCCATTCTTGCGTTGAGAAAGAACCTGTACTTTATGTGTGGCGAATGAGCGGTAAATCAGAAAACATGCGATTCGCAGATCTGGTTTAAAAAGAGCGATCGTACAAGAAAGTGCCTTTTCCCCTCCTTTTGCCTTTCCGGCAAACAGAATTGTTGTGAAGTTTTGCCGGAAAAGACGAAATGTGCGTACTGTCACGCGGGACACAACGAACAATATCAGCTGATAATCTATGTATATTTTAAACAATAATCAAGCGTGAAAGCAAGGATGATATGGCTTTCTTTTCACAAAATATATGGATATATTTTATTCGATGCAAACAATCCTCGCCGCAGACAACAAAAAGGGGCGGGCTATTGGGGGGAAAACACATGTGCAGCAAAAATGAACGAATCGGAGTATCCGGAAATTGCAGGAGCATGCCCCGATTCTTTGAAAATAACATCTGTGTTACCAATAAGCTGGCGGCGCTGATTTTCTTCATCGCCTGCAGCTGTCTGCTGTTCGGTAAGGTCACGTTCAGAGAAGCCGCAGCCATGTTTGCAGGGAGCTTCTGCGTCTTTGCTTTGCCGTATGCCGCCGAGCGGATTTTGGAGCGGATTTCCGATTTGAATCGGTACGTAAAGGATTGGGTGCGCGGGTGAATCCCCTCATTCTCTTCATTGTCTGCTTATGGTATATGCTTTCTCTTAAATCGGATAAAATAATAAGGGAATTTTGCTCGTAAAGGGTTGATGTTTCCCTTAATCTATGCCATAATTCAAGGGAAAACGGTCGGAGGTAAGAGAATGAGAGATTTTCACTACACAGCAATCCGCGAACAAAAATGGGATTCTGAAATCTTAGGGTTGATTGCTGCAATCTATAAAGAAGCCGGAAAACAGGAGATGTATCTCAAGCAGCGCCCGGAGGAATTGGAAAAGCTGGTGGAAATCGCCAAGGTTCAAAGCACCGAAGCATCCAATGCGATTGAGGGGATTGTCACCACAAGCACACGTATCCGCCAGTTGGTCGAAGAAAAAACTGTGCCCAGAAACCGAGATGAGCAGGAAATTGCCGGATACCGTGATGCGCTGAATATCATCCACGAAAATTTTGATGCCATTCCAATTACGCGGAACTACATTTTGCAGCTGCATAAAGTTTTGTACAGCCACATGAACAACCCTATGGCGGGGCAGACAAAAAGCGTGCAGAATTATATCAGCGCCACTTATCCAAACGGTCATACCGAAACGCTGTTTACGCCGCTTGCACCTTTTGAAACGCCGGAAGCTCTTGAGCGAATTTGTGATGAATATAACCGCGTAATCGGCAACATGGAAGCTGAACCTTTGATTGTTATTCCGATTTTCATCCACGATTTCCTTTGTATTCATCCCTTTAATGACGGGAACGGACGGATGAGCCGTTTGCTCACGACCTTGCTTCTGTATCGAAATGGTTTTTATGTCGGCAAATATATCTCGCTGGAAGCCAAAATCGCCAAAAATAAAGACCTCTATTATGCCGCGCTTCGTCAAGCACAGGAAGGTTGGCACGAGGGGACAGAAGATGCCGTTCCCTTTATCAAATATTTGCTGGGCATCATTCTCTCCGCCTACCGCGATTTTGAAGAGCGCTTCTCGTTGGTCGAACAAAAAAAGCCGGCACTTGAAACAGTACGTCAGGCAACACTGAGCAAAATCGGTCGTTTCAGTAAGCAGGATATTCGCAAACTCTGCCCTGCTTTGAGCGTCAGCTCGATAGAAGGCGCGCTGCGCAAACTGGTTGCATCCGGCGAACTGAAACGGGAAGGCAACGGCAAAAGCACCTGCTACTATCGTCTGAAATGAGGAAACCTTGAAGCAGTGCTTAAAACATGATATACTGAGCTAAGAAAAGACGCAATGAACAGGAGGGCACTGCCGCATGATGACTAAAAAGCTGCCGGTGGGCATCGAGAGCTTTGAAGAAATCCGCAAACAGGATTTTTATTATGTGGATAAGACAAATCTGATTGCTGATCTGCTGGCTAACTGGGGCAAGGTCAACCTGTTTACCCGTCCGCGGCGCTTCGGAAAAACGCTCAATATGAGTATGCTCAAATCCTTCTTCGAGATTGGCGGGGACAAGCATGTTTTCGACGGTTTGTCCATTGCACAAAATGAGACGCTTTGTCAGACATACATGGGAAAATATCCCGTCCTCTTTTTGTCGCTCAAAGGTGTGGATGGTCTGACATTTGAGGATGCTTATGACCGTTTAAGATGTCTGATTCGTAATGAAGCGTTTCGTCTGGATTTTCTGCGGAAAAGCTCCGCAATTACCGCTGAAGAAAAGAACTCATATTTGAGGATTCTTTCGGAAACCGATCGCTTTTCAGACATCACGGAAAGTCTGAAAATGCTAAGCATCCTTCTGGAAAAGCATTATAGTCAAAAGGTTATTCTGCTCATTGACGAATACGACGTTCCGCTAGACAAAGCCTATCAGCATGGTTACTATGAGCGCATGATCGACTTGATCCGCGCTATGTTCGGAGCGGCACTGAAAACCAATGACAGCCTGTTTTTTGCTGTGCTGACTGGCTGCCTGCGCGTATCCAAGGAGAGCATCTTCACCGGCTTGAACAATATGACCGTACACTCCATTGCCGATGCGAATTTCGATGAATACTTTGGATTTACAGATCACGAAGTTCGAGAAATGCTGGAATACTATGGGCTTGAAAGCCATCTGAACGAAACCCGCGAATGGTATGACGGCTATCGTTTTGGCAATCAGGATGTTTACTGTCCGTGGGATGTTATCAATTACTGCTATGCGCTGCGCGCGTCGGAAAGTGCACAGCCCAAAGCCTATTGGATCAACACCAGCGGTAACGACATGGTACGAAAGCTGATCGGCAAAGCCGCAGACGGCACAACGCAGATGGAAATTGAGCGTCTGATTGCCGGAGAAACCATCGTAAAAACGCTCAATGAGAATCTGACACATAATGAAGTGGATGCCAACGTTGAGAACATCTGGAGTCTGCTCTATATGACCGGCTACCTGACAGGAACTTTCGATCCGAGCAGCAACCGATATAGGCTCAAGATTCCCAATCGTGAGATTCGTCAAATTTACACGCAGCAGGTGTTGGAATGGTTCAAAGAAAAAGCTGCTGCGGAAACAGAAAAACTTTCCGTTCTTTATACAGCTTTTGAATCCGGCGATACGGAAACGATTACGGATTATCTGAATGAACAGCTGTTGGATACAGTCAGTTTCTATGATGCACAGGAATCCTTCTATCATGGTTTTCTGCTTGCTCTGCTCAACACCTGCGCAAATTGGCGCGTTTCAAGCAACATGGAGACTGGAAAGGGACGCAGCGATATTCTTGTCGAGCGCAAGGATCGAAAAATCGGATTCGTTATCGAGGTCAAGGATGTCAAAGATGAAAAGCGGTTGGATACCGCTTGTGCGACGGCGCTCAAACAAATTGAGGATAAGAACTATATCGCTGTTTTGAATCGTTATCGTGTCAAAGAAATCTGGATATACGGTATTGCGTTCTGTGATAAGGAGTGCCGAGTGGTTGTAAAGCGTATGGGTTAAATCAAAAACTGCCTAAAATACAGATTGACAATCATTCGAAGGTGGTCAATATGTGTGAAGCTATTCAAGGCTTGATTAACGATGGAATTGCCGAAGGCATTCGGAAAATGGTACGCATGTAGTCGCTCTTTCCA
>CABRZK010000253.1 GCA_902475415.1 uncultured Eubacterium sp. | reverse complement strand
GAAGTGTGGTAACACATGGAGCTGACTGTTACTAATCGTTTGAGGGCTTGACCAAAAGGTTGGAAATTGAATAGTGATGGCAAGATACAATCTCAGCTGTATGAAGTTTTGAAGGTATATATCTTCAATTTAATATAGGGATATAGTTCAGTTGGTAGAACGTTGGTCTCCAAAACCAAATGTCGAGGGTTCGAGTCCTTCTGTCCCTGTAGAGTAAAAGACATCCAGATTATCTGGGTGTCTTTTTTTTGGTGTGCCTAGCGGCGCACGTTTCTAATGGGTGAAAGTTCCCAATATGTCTAGATAGCCAGGAAGTACTGTGATTTTTGATACGATTAATTCCTGGAAGGAATAAATAAGAAAGATGTTTTCGTTTTACGATATTGTCCAGAGAATGTTATCATAACAATATGATAAATGATTTTGTAAAGTCATAAAAACAAAAGAATTCTGCGAACAAAGAAAAAAGGAGATAAGAAAATTATGGGAAACAGAGTACCAATTACAGAAGAACAGCGAAAATTATCCTATGCAAAATACTATGAAAAATCACTTGCACCTGTTCCAGAAGAAAAACTGACTATATTAGATCAGCCGCCAATGGATCCGACAAAAGCGTTAAAAATTGAGGATAGAAACAAACTGTTTGATCCGGGATATTTTGAAGTGGAGACAGGATATTGCGTGATGGAGGATGGCAGCGGATATATTGCGAATCATACAAAAATGCCGGGAGTAACAGTAGAAATGTTTGATTGGTGGTTTGCATGGCATGGACTTGGAGAACTGCGCTATACGCTCTGGGATCCGGAAGATCATTATTATGCGAACAGCATGAATCTTGCACAGGGACGCTCAAAGAAACTGTCGTTAAAAGAAAAATACTGGGGAACCACACATCATATTAAAGAAGATATCGGTGCAGGAGCAGATGAATTATTTGCATGTTTCAGAAAACCATCTGAGATGGGATTTGATGAGAGCAAAATCGGAACAAAAGCCTGTGGTACAATTGTAACAGCAAATTCCGGTATATTGAAAGATCCGATGGCAAGTTCTGAGGTTATGTGTCATTTTGTGCGGGAGACAGAGGACGGTATTGAACTTCGATCCAGATTTTGGCTTGGATGGCATATTATAGGAGGAAAACCAGTGAAGATTTTACCGGATGGAGAAGTTACTCCATTGATGAAGCCGAAGCTGCTGCTGACTCATAATATGAAGGAATTTCAGAATCTGGCAGATCTGCTTCTGCGCATTTATCCGGAAGAAAAAGATAACTGGAATTAAAACCTGATTTGTAAGCGCACAAATCTGTGTCATGGTTGAAAAATAACAGAAAATCTATGTAAATAGAACAATGTATCATGTTGAAAAGCTGATATATTGGCAGGAAATGTGTTTTTTGATTACAAATGAGTAAAAATATTTGAAATACTATGTAATAAGAAGCATTTTTACTGAAACACGGTTGACAATCCCAAAGTGAATATCTATAATTACATTGTTAAAATTTATTCAAATAAAAAGACGATGATGAAGAGAGTACACGAATGTGGAACGTCACAGAGAGCCGGGATGGTGGAAGCCGGTATCAGTACCGTTCAGTGGAAAATCACTTCTGAGTTGCAGTTCTGAAAAGAAAAACTGTGTAAGAACTGACGGATTTTCCTCCGTTACAGGGAACTGGTATCCGGCAATTAGGTCGTGTACTTCGAACAGGTGGTTAAAACGATAAGTAAAGCTTTCGTCCTTTTCGGGATGGAAGCTTTTGTTTTTTCGGAGAGTGAGTGGATCAGCTTATTTTGTTTGAGAATAACAGATGGCGTAGGCTTATTTTATATTTTCTGAAAAAACAAAAACCCTATTGAGAGTATAAGATATGGAATAGGGAACGTTCCTGGGAGAATCATTATAAGAAGCAGTTATTCCGGAAGCATATGTGGATATCTGCAGAAACATGAAAGAATTTAAACATGAAATGAGGAGAACAGAATGTACGAAAAAGTATCAACGAATCTGAATTTTGTGGATCGTGAGAAGAAGACAGAAGAATTCTGGAAAGAAAACGACATTTTCCGCAAAAGTATGGAAAACCGTAAAGAAGGCGAGACATATACTTTCTATGACGGACCGCCAACAGCGAATGGTAAACCACATATCGGACACGTACTGACACGTGTTATCAAAGATATGATTCCGCGTTACCAGACCATGAAAGGAAAAATGGTTCCGAGAAAAGCTGGTTGGGATACCCACGGACTTCCGGTTGAGCTGGAAGTAGAGAAAATGCTTGGTCTGGATGGAAAAGAGCAGATCGAAGAGTATGGTCTGGACCCGTTTATCAAAAAATGTAAAGAGTCCGTATGGAAATACAAAGGTATGTGGGAAGATTTCTCAGGAACCGTTGGTTTCTGGGCTGATATGGATAACCCATATGTTACCTACGACAACAACTTTATTGAGTCCGAGTGGTGGGCACTGAAAAAAATCTGGGACAAAGGCCTGTTATACAAAGGTTTTAAAATCGTTCCTTACTGCCCACGTTGTGGCACTCCGCTGTCTTCCCATGAGGTAGCACAGGGATATAAAGACGTCAAAGAACGTTCCGCAGTGGTTCGTTTCAAAGTCAAAGGTGAGGATGCATATTTCCTGGCATGGACAACAACACCGTGGACACTGCCATCCAACGTGGCACTCTGTGTGAACCCGGTAGAGACCTACGTGAAAGTGAAAGCAGCTGATGGCTATACTTATTATATGGCAGAGGCACTGCTTGACACGGTTCTTGGCAAACTTGCCGATGAAGAGGCAGGCACAAAAGCATACGAAGTACTTGAGACATACAAAGGAAAAGATCTGGAGTACAAAGAGTATGAGCCATTATTTGACTGTGCGATTGATATCTGTGAGAAACAGCATAAAAAAGGCTACTATGTAACCTGTGCAGATTACGTTACCCTGACCGATGGTACCGGTGTGGTTCATATCGCACCTGCATTTGGTGAGGACGATGCTCAGGTAGGACGTAAGTATGACCTTCCGTTTGTACAGTTAGTAAACGGCAAAGGTGAGATGACAAAAGAGACACCGTATGAAGGTGTATTTGTGAAAAAAGCAGATCCGATGGTTTTAAAAGATCTGGAAGAAAAAGGATTACTGTTCGATGCACCGAAATTCGAGCACAGTTATCCGCATTGCTGGAGATGTGATACTCCGCTGATCTACTATGCAAGAGAATCCTGGTTCATCAAGATGACAGCAGTCAAAGATGATCTGGTTCGCAACAACAGTACGGTAAACTGGATTCCGGAATCCATCGGAAAAGGACGTTTCGGTGACTGGCTGGAGAACATTCAGGACTGGGGTATTTCCCGTAACCGTTACTGGGGAACTCCGTTGAACGTATGGCAGTGTGAATGTGGTCATATGGAATCCATCGGAAGCCGTGCAGAGCTGGCTGAGAAGAGTGGAAATCCGGATGCTGCAAATGTAGAACTTCACCGTCCATATATCGATGCAGTAACCATCAAGTGTCCGCACTGTGGCAAAGATATGCATCGTGTACCGGAAGTTATCGACTGCTGGTTCGATTCCGGAGCAATGCCATTTGCACAGCATCATTATCCGTTTGAAAATAAAGAAGTATTTGAACAGCAGTTCCCGGCTCAGTTCATTTCCGAGGCAGTAGACCAGACACGTGGATGGTTCTATTCCCTGATGGCAGAGTCTACACTGTTATTTAACAAAGCTCCGTATGAGAACGTTATCGTTCTCGGTCATGTACAGGATGAGAACGGACAGAAGATGAGT
>CABRZK010000252.1 GCA_902475415.1 uncultured Eubacterium sp. | reverse complement strand
TGATATATTCCGACATTTAAGCCTCCTCATTTTCTGGTACAGAACGTATTATTTCAATCCTGGGAAATCTTCCGGCTCAATTCCGTTAAAGTTTGCTGCCGGAACGATAGTTCCATCTTTTACAAGTTCATATGCTTCGTCCATCTTCTTCACGGTATCCTCAGACATGCTTTGACGTCCTTCCTCTGTTACATAACCAACAGAATCAGAATCTGCACCTAACAGAGCGTTTGCTCCCTGGAAACCTCCGTCTGCGATAGCATTTAATTGTTTCTCTACGTTCATGCTCATAACTTTCAGTACAGAAGTCAGAATAATGTTATCAGAACCGTTAGCACCATCATCATACTGGTCTACGTCACAGCCTACTACTTTTACATTGCCAGCTTCTTTAGCAG
Source organism: uncultured Eubacterium sp. (assembly GCA_902475415.1). Taxonomy (GTDB): domain Bacteria; phylum Bacillota; class Clostridia; order Lachnospirales; family Lachnospiraceae; genus Eubacterium_I. The sequence goes on along the minus strand of CABRZK010000252.1, from coordinate 3,439 downwards.
CAGTAAATACACCGTTTCCAGAACCGCCTGCAGCTACGAACAGAATATCACAGCCCTCATCGATGAGAGCTTTTCCAACAACTTTACCGGTTGCTTCATCTGCAAAGCTTCCAACATAGTTTCCACCTACATTTTTATTGGTAACGTCAACGCCTGCGTAAGATGGGATCTCTACGATCTCAACACCGGTATCATATTTCTCATTTGCGTAATTGACACCACTCTCAAAACCGTACTGATAGTTTACATTGCTTGGGTATGCAATACCGGTTACTACAGCTACCTTTTTGCTTTCAGACTCCAGTGCAGCTGCCATTCCCGCGAAGAAACCTCCTTCCTGCTCCTTGAAAGTCATTGCATAAATATTATCACATTCGATGTCATTACCCTCAGAATCGGTCGGATTCGTATCTACAAGGATAAAATCTACATCTGGGTTATCGGTTGCGATGGTTCCGATTCCGGAGAATTGGAAGCCCGGGCATACGATCACATTGTAGTCTGCAACGATATCAGCAACTGCCTGAATAACTGCAGCCGGATCACCGGTTTCCTCGCGAACCGGAGTTACGGTTGCTCCCGGATGAGACTCGATAAATTTCAGGATACCGTTGTAGTTATCCTGGTTAAAGGAGCCGTCATCTACACCGGATGGACTGGTCACGATGGCGATCTTTAAATCTCCATCAGCGTTCTCAGCAGAAGCTGCTGCTGTTTCAGCCGTATTTTCCTTTGTCTCGGCTGTATTATTGTTTCCACCGCATCCTGTCATTAACGCTGCGGATACTGCTACACCTGCTACAATACCAAATAATTTTTTCATCAATCTTTTCCTCCTATTTTTTGTTTTTGCCAAACATATTTGCAAGACTCTCCGTATACGGTGGTCTGCAGATTCCTTTTTCCGTTACAATTCCGGCGATCAGCGTGTGATCGGTTACATCAAATGCCGGATTATAACATTTGACACCCTCCGGTGCCATCGGTTTTTCATAAAATTTGCTTTTGATCTCTTCCGGACTTCGAAGTTCGATCTGGATATCATCGCCAGTTGCACAGTCAAGATCGATGGTTGAACTCGGTCCTAATACATAGAACGGAATTCCGTAATGTTTTGCAAGGATTGCAACACCACTGGTTCCAATCTTATTGGCCGCATCACCGTTGGCAGCGATACGATCACAGCCTACGAAGCAGGCCTGGATCCAGCCGTTTTTCATTACAATGCTGGCCATGTTATCACAAATCAATGTTACATCGATTCCTGCCTGATCTAACTCATATGAGGTAAGTCTTGCTCCCTGAAGAAGCGGCCTTGTCTCATCTGCAAATACATGGAAATTCATGCCCTGCTCTTTTCCAAGGAAGAGAGGTCCTAAGGCAGTTCCATAGCGGGAGGTGGCTAAGGGTCCGGCATTGCAATGTGTCAGAATTCCGTCTCCGTCCTTAATAAGGCTTAAACCATATTCAGAAATCGCTCTGCACATCTGGCTGTCCTCTTCCTGAATATCCATGCACTCTTTCTTCAGATATCCAAGAATCTCTGGTACAGAAGCATCGCTGTGGCTTGTCACTACCTGCTCCATGCGGTTTAATGCCCAGCTCAGGTTCACTGCCGTTGGACGGGAAGAGTTCAGATAATCCTTATACTCTCTGAATTTCTTTAAAAACTCATCGTAATCCCCGGTTTCAATCGTTCCGGCCAGAACATACATTCCAAATGCCGCACAAATTCCGATTGCCGGTGCTCCCCGGACTTTCAATTCAAAAATGGCATCATACAGATCCTTCGCCGTTCCAAGGGTCAGGTATTCGGTAACCGTTGGAAGCTTAGTCTGATCAATGATGGTCACAGCTTTGCCGTCTTCATGCAAGTACACATTTTTGATTGCTTCTGACTGATTGTCCACTTTATCATCTCCTTTGTTTTTTATTCATCACTCAGATCATTTTACCGATTCGAACTATGGATTCCGTAATCAGCTGTTTAAATAACGGTGCAACACGGTCAGCTGTTTCCTTCACTTCCTCCGCACTCAAAGGCTGATCAGTCATTCCGCATCCCAGATTGGAAATGCAGGAAATACCGCAGACCTTCATGCCCATATGATTGGCAGCTATGGCCTCGCATGCGGTGCTCATTCCTACTGCATCTCCTCCAAGTATCCGGCACATTTTTACTTCATGGGGAGTTTCAAAATTCGGACCGGACAGCTGGATATAGGTTCCCTCCTGAAGCGGAATCTGAAGGTCTGCAGCAGCACCCCGGATGATCTCACAAAGGTCCTTACGGTAAATCTCAGACATATCGCTGAAACGCTCTCCCAGCATCTCCTCATTGGGTCCGATGAGAGGAGACGGTACAAAATTACTGATCTGGTCGGTGATCATCATAAAATCACCGGCTTTGTAATCATAATTCACACTGCCGGAAGCATTGGTCAGAAACAGCACTTTCGCCCCGAGCATTCCCATCAGTCTCGTTGGCAGCACCACATCGCTCATATCATATCCTTCATAATAATGAACCCTGCCCTGCATAATTACCACAGGTACATCCTGAATATATCCAAAAACAAATCGACCTTTATGCCCAAGTACTGTTGAAACCGGGAAACCCTCAATCTCATGATAATCCAGTACGGCTTCTATCTGAATCCGGTCTGCATAATCTCCAAGTCCGGAACCAAGAATCAATGCTATCTGTGGTTCGAAAGATACTTTTTCCCTGACGCTCCGATAGCATTTCAGCAATTTATCATATACTTCACTCATAATGCTCCTCCTTATCTCTAATCTTGATGCAACTGTCCAACGTTTTTAAATTTCTTTTCCGCCAAAGTATTTAAAACCCATATCCATCAAATTTCATCAGAAATAATTATTTATAATACCACAAAAATATAAAACGGACAAGTCCGCCGGGAACCGACACCTAAAGAGACTTTTGGTATCTCATAAACGAAAAATTCTGTCAGAAATATCACCGCGAGGCGTCTTAGCCTGCGAACCACTCCAAAGAGACTTTTGCCATAACTTAAATGAAACATCTTATCAGAAATATCACCGCAAGGCGTCTTAGCCTGCGGGATACTTCTGATAAAATGTTTCTCACACATCAAAAGTCTCACTTATAATATGATGCACACCAGTCCACCATTGTTGTCATTTACAATCTTTTTCATTGTATCCTGTAGTTTCTGTTGGCTTTCTTCGTCCATCATTGTAATTTTCCGTCTAATACCATCCTCCATCAATTCACCCAGCGTTTTTCCAAAAATATTGGTATTCCATATTCCCTCTGCGGTATTCTGATTTGCTTTGATATAATCCACCAGATCTTTTGCCTGCTCCTCATTTCCGATGATTGGTGCAATCTCAGTTTCAATATTGGCACGGATCATATGTATGGACGGTGACGATGCACGCAGACGAACAC
>CABRZK010000251.1 GCA_902475415.1 uncultured Eubacterium sp. | reverse complement strand
GACTATAAGATTACCCTTAATGCTAAAAAAGGGTATGATTTCGAATGGTTAAAAGAGCGAAATTGTCTTTCAGATTCCGGGACAATACAGGGACTCTCTATATCTGAAGATTACTCATCCTGCAGTTTTACCCTTCATGCCTATCCGCTTCCAATGGTTTTAAATCAGCCACAGCAACTCCGCTGGAAAGGCACCGACGCAGAATGGGATCCTGTTGAGCATGCCGACTCATATCATGTGACTATATACACCATCGAAAAGGACGGCCGTCTTACCCAACGTGGAAAAGAACTTACATGCAGCACAACCTCTATCAACACCAGAGAAATTCTATATTCAAAACCAGGAGATTATATTTTTAAAGTCGAAGCTGCCAGCGACCAAACGTACCTGTATACCAGTAAAAAAGCAGAGCTGGCTTATAATCATTCAAAATATCTATCTTCTGAAGATATCGGCTATTATACAGGATACTGGCAGAAGAAAAATGGTTCGCAACTCTATAAACTTGCTTCCACCGAACGCGCTGAATATGATAGCGAATACCTTATAAGTGGCCGATACCTCATAAACGGAGACTATTACACTTTTAACGAAAGCGGCGAGCTGCTGACTGGATGGCAATCATTCAATGAACAATGGACATATCACGATGAAAACAGGTGGTATTCAAAAGCAGGCAAAAAATACTTCTTTGATCCCACGTCATCCATTATGACCACCGGCTGGCGGACGATCGATCATCAAAGATATTATTTCGATCAGTCTGGGGCCATGGTCACGGGCTGGCAAAAAATTCACAGAAAGATATATCTGTTCCATAAAAACGGATCTCTAAACCTTAACACGGTAGTGATCCAAGGGAAAACCTATAGTTTTCAATCCGATGGCAGTCTCATTCAGTAACCAGTAACATATTTTCAATGAAAAGGCAGGAATGCATTTATGCTCAGTTTGATTTTAAAAATACTACGCGATAAAGTAGGAGAGTTGTACAATTCCATCAATCGAAAGATGCAGCCCTTACCATTTGGGGATGATCAGGACTATATCCTTGATTCCGACACCGTAACTGTATCCGATTTCTGGAAGGATTTTAAAAAGTATAGCCAGAGCCCTGCTCTGATCGGTGTATTTTATGTATTTTTACTTCTCAACATAATAATAAATTTATTTATTATTATCATGTCCATTTCTAATCTTTCCAATCACTGCTTAAGAAATCATTTATTATCGCTCGTAATGGCACTTTTCTGGCTATTTGTGCCTCCGATTATCTGGATGTATTCTACCAGATACGTTTTTTGGAACTACCATCTGTATAAATATGGTAGTCTCATCCTCCTAGCATTGAATGATCTAATAATCATCCAGAAGTTCATAATGAGCAGCTTTTATCCGTCCTTGATCCATTTTCTCTCAATTATTCCGGTGGGAGAGTACATTGGTAAGGACATGATCATGCAGCTGGGCGTTTTCTTATTTGCCGGACTTCCGCCTCTGATCCCCATCTATATCGGATGCAAGTTATATGGCACATTCTCGTCGGACCTAGTCCTGGATGAAATCGATCGCTTTAAACTCGATCAGTACATAGATTTCCGGAAATCCAAAGAATTTGCTTATGATTTTAAAGCAGTCCGCTATCTTTCAACGGGATCCCAGTTTGTTGTAAAAGAGTTGGACCGATTTTTGCATATGTACTGTGACGGTACAACCGGCACCGCAAAAACATCCAGTGTGCTCACGGTTGCCATTGCGGACGACCTTGATCAGAAAGTATATAACGAGGATTATCAGAAAAAAGCCTGCTACAAAGCCCTGAAAGAGGGGAAATTACGGATTTGCGCCCCATTCAATGGAACTGATTTTTCCATCAATTACTTTGAGCCGATACTTTTAGAAAATCCAAACGCAGACAAACAGATTGAAAAAGAAAATGCCAGCAGAAGAGAGTTGTACCGGCATCTCAAGTTTGACTCTCAATCCGCTGGCATCACCGTGGTTGCGCCCAATGCGGCATGGGCGGATCAGTGCTACCATATGGCCAAAAACCGCAAACTGAAGATCCATAGGATTGACCCGATTTTAAAAGACAGAAAACACAAAGAAGGTTTCACCGGCTTCAATCCTTTTAAAATCGATCCCGCACTGACCGGAAAGGAGCTGGCAACCACCATCACGGCCCAGGCCTCCAATTTCGCTACCGTAGTCCAGTCCATTTATGACCAGTCAGGCGTATCCGATCCTTATTTTTCGAGTCTCAACGAAACAGTAACTGTCAGCATAGCAGAACTATTAATGCTGACTTACCATCTGGTGCACCCCGGACAGGTTCCCAAAGCATCCGATGTGCAGAACCTGATCAACGACTGTAGTCGCTGCCGCCCATATCTGGATGCACTTATTAAGCACTATTCCGTTCACAGCGTCAGAGACAGCGGAAATGACCGCACAGAACAGGTTGCTGAAGTTGTGGATGTAGGGCAGTGGCAGCAGGTATACACCACTATCAACAATGACCTTCTGGGCGAAAATAAAGCAAATATGTACGATCGCTGCAATGGTCTGCGAAACCTGATCAACAATTTCCTAAATGATCCTCTGGTCCGCGATGTTTTTGAAGCAGAAGAGACCGTTGATATTGATAAAGCCCTGGAGTACGGTGAGATCATCATATTAAATTATGCCCTTGAGCGAGGCGATTCTGTGGCAACCGGTTTTGGCCTGTTTTTCCTGCTTTCCTATGAAACGGCCGTCCTCAGGCGTCCTGGATCAGAAAATGACCGTATCAAAAATTTTATTTACATCGATGAGCTTCCTGTGCTCCTGCATCCGAAACTGCAAAGTTTCTTCACACTGTTCCGCCAGTACCGGGTTGCTGTCATCTGTGCCATCCAGACACTGGATCAGGTAAAGAAGATACAGCTTGACAGCATCATGCTCGGTAACTGCGCACACCAGATCATATTTGGACGCGTAAGCACCACGGAAATGGATATCTTTTCCAAAATGGCTGGCGAGACCCTGGAACACGTCACACAGGAAACTGTTACGGAAACAGCAATCACCGCAGAGCTACCGGCTTACTCATATTCCAGGCGCTCTACACCTACCTTATCCGAACGTTTTTCTGGCACGGTATTCCGGTATTTGGGCTTTCAGGAAGTTATATTCTTTTCCGTAAACAATTCTTCACCCATTTATCCCTTTAGGGGAAAAGTGAATTTTCTGCCCAAACCGAGAGAGAAGAGCGCCCCAAGACTAAAGATCGAATGGGAGCCATTCATGCCAGGACCGTTGCATCCATCCGTTTTTGAAAAACGATTCAGCGTTGCCCACATATCATCAAACGGGTATTTTTCTTCAGGCAAACCAGGAAATTATTTCCTCGCAGGAAATAAAAAATCCATTCCAGAACCCCAGGTCCAGACGGATCTGACCACAGAAACAACTGAAGCTGTCTCAGATGCAGAAGATCAAACGCCAGTAGAGCCGACCCATATCATAACCCCCACGGAACACACCGATGGCATCTTCTTCGGTGAATGAAAATGAAAGGAACGCGAATACCACCGCATATACCATGTCCTATTCCCCATTTCGATTTGATAGCACCACAACCATTAAATCCATTCAGGTCCCTAGATCATCAGGAGCATGGCAATCCATCACAAAAAATGAATTGTCTGATCTGGAACTGCTCATCCTATCCATAGTCTATGAGCTGCAGTATTGTACCGCATCTCAGGTAAGAGATTTTCTATTGTTTTGTGGGTGTGAAAACAGATTCAAGCGTTTTTCCGACGGAAACGGTAATCCCTATCGAAACCCCATCCATGCTCTGATACGCAAA
>CABRZK010000250.1 GCA_902475415.1 uncultured Eubacterium sp. | reverse complement strand
TTTTTTTGATTTAAAATAGTTTGAAGGTATTCAATTACCCAAAACTGGGTATGCACTGCAATTTTATTGATAATCATATAAATTCATTTTACAATAGGAAAGAAATTTTGTAAAATACAACATATATCTGAAAAAGAAAACAGACAGTAGTGACACTGTCAGAAAACAGACGAGGGGAAAAGAGAATGAAAAGTTTACGACACAGGCTCACATCGGTGCTGTTGGTTATTATGTTTCTGGCGGTGCTTCTGCCCGGATGCGGACAGAAGGAAACGGTTCCGGAGAAAGAGCCGGCGAAAGCAGAACTGGAAGTGTGGACGTTTTTTGATAAAAATGTTCCGGGTGCATATTATGTGTTTTTATGGGATGCACTGGCAGAAAAGTATGGATATGAAATCAATGTAAAAACCTATTCGACAGAACAATTGAAGGATAAACTGAAGGTGGCACTGATCTGTAATGAACTGCCGGATATTTTTCTGGTATGGGGCGGAACTTACCCGGAGTATCTGTTTGAGGCGGGAGCATGTATGCCGGTGGATAATTATATCAGCCAGATTCCTTTACGGGAAGCATACATTCAGCCATATAAGGATGGGATACATTACATTATTCCCTGTCTGTCAGACGGTTATGAAGTGCTGTATGGAAATCAGAAACTAATGGAAGAGCTGGAAATCGAAAATATGCCACAGACATGGGAGGAACTGCAGAAACTTGTCATGCATGTGGCAGATTATAATCAGAAGAATGGTACTGATTATGCAACACTGGAATTTGGAGAAAAAGACAGTGAGCTGGGAGAAATGCTGTACGGAATGATTGTCAACCGGATGGATCCATATGCATATGAAAAATGGAAGAACGGAAGTATTGATTTTACAGATCCGGTATTTTTGGAAGCCGCACAGCATGTAGAATGGCTGGTGGAAAATCATGCTTTCCCGGATAATTATATGGAAAAAGGAGAACCGGAAGCTGTCCGTGATTTTATCAATAAAGAAGCGGTGTTGTTTCCAGATCAGTCTGCAATCATTTATCATCTGATGCACAATATGGGGGAGCGTGGTTTCCAGGTGGGCCAGTTTCCATCTTGTTCGGAAAGTTATAATGAAACTTACAGTCATTTCCTGATGGACACCAATCATTCTCTGACACCCGGCATCTGCATCAGCGCCAAATCAGCTTACAAAGAGGATGCAGCGGCATTATGTGTGGAATTTGCACAGCAGGTGAATGAGATTAATGTGACAGAATACGGATATCAGAATCTGATGAATATTTCATATCCGAAAGTCCAGAATGTGGCAAAACCGGTGTCTGCACTGAACGAGATGATTGAATCCGCAGAAAAAATCACACCGGACTGGTATTCCCAGCTTTCACAGGAAACAGGGGACAGCTGGAAAAATCTTACAAAGAAATTGTTTGCAGGAGAATTAAATGCACAGGAATTTGTTGATGAAGCGCAGAAAAGTATAAAAAATGCCCAATAAAACAAAAGAAAAACGGTTTTATTTGTGCGTAATTAAAAGGAAAAGCGAAAATAATTTATATTTTTTTAATAAATCCGAAGAAATTCAATAAAATCTGAATTTTTTCGGATTTTTTTTTGTACAAAAATCAGATACAATACAGGTACCGAAAGGAAACCAGAGAGTTCTTTTTAGAGGAGGGTAAAAACATGAAAAAAAGATTAGCAAGACTTGCTGCAGTTGCAATGTCCGTAATGATGATCGGTTCATTAGCTGCATGTGGCGGAAACGGGGGGTCCGATGAAGGCGGCAGTGCTAAAAAAGGAGGATCTTCAGGAGATACGATCAAAGTTGGTATCGTAATTCCGGAGACAGGAGCGCTGGCAGCATTTGGTGCAGGTACACAGGAAATGACACAGTACGCACTGGATCAGATCAATGAAGCCGGAGGAATCGAAGTAGATGGAGCTTCTAAGAAATTAGAACTGGTAGTTGCCGATTCCGAGTCAAATGCAACAAAAGCTTCTGAGGCAGCAAATAATCTGATCTCAAGTAAAGATATTGACATTATGATCACATCTCATACAGCAGATACAACTGTTCCGGTTGCAGCAGCTTGTGAGAGAGCAGGCGTTGTATGTTTATCCGTTGATACACCGGATGAGGCATGGGCAACATCTGATTACAAATACAGCTATCACGCAGGATTCAATACAGAGAACGAGCTTTCCTGCTTCAAGGATGCATGGGATGCAGCTGGTATTGCAGGCGGCAAAGTTGGTGTAATGCATGCGACAGATACAGAAGGTCAGACAATGATCAATGCAATTTCTGATTTTGCAAACTCCAATGGCTATGAAGCATATGATCCGGGTGCCTATACATCAGGTGCAACAGATTATACATCAATCATCAACAACCTGAAGAAAGAGGGTTGCGATGCAGTTGTCGGCGTTATGCTTACATCTGACTTTGGTACTTTCTATTCACAGCTGAAATCTTCTGGATATATGCCGAAGGTTTGTACAGTAGCAAAAGCAACATTGTTCAAAGAGGATGTTGATTCTGCAGGTGCTAACGGATTAGCTGACGGACTTTGCTCCGAAGTTTGGTGGACACCGGATCATCCATATACATCATCCATCTCCGGACAGACATGTAAAGAGATTGGTGATAAATGGATGGAGCTGACAGGCGACAAATACGCACCGGCTACAGCAGGTTATGATTATGCAAACGTAGAGATTCTTTACAATGTACTGAAAAATGCAGGATCCCTGGATGCTAAGAAACTTTGCGCAGCAGCAGATGAACTTGATGTTGATACAATTATCGGTAATGTAAATTACAATGAGAAACATTACTCTGTTCAGAACCTTGTAACAGGTCAGTGGACATACAATGATGACGGAACATGGACACAGAACATCATTGCAAATACACAGGTTCCGGATTGCCCGGTTACATCTGAACTCAGAATTCTGGAGTAATCAGCTCTGGAAATGTAGCGGAACATGATCAGGAAAAACTGATTAGATAAAGGAGGTAACCGTCGGAAACGTAATTTGCTTTCTGACGGTTATTCTTCTCTTGAGAGAAATTTTTACAGGGAGGTATAGGGTTTTGAGTGCAATCTTAACGGTAAAAGACCTTGGAATCTCATTCGGAAGCAACCATGTATTAAAAAGTATCAATTTTGAACTTGGCGAGAATGAGGTACTTGGTGTCATCGGACCAAACGGTGCAGGAAAAACAGTTATGTTGAATATCCTGACCGGTATTTTAAAACCAACCAGCGGTACAATGATCTTTGATGGAAAAGACATCGCACATGAGGGCGTGACAGAACGTTGCCGCGGCGGTATCGGAAGAACATTCCAGGTACCAAGACCATTTGAACAGATGACAGTTTTTGAAAATATCATGGTTGGTGGTGTATTTGGTGCAGGAATGAGTGAAGCACAGGCAAAAGAAAAAGCCATTGAAGTAGCGAAAATTATTAAGCTGGATGATAAATTAGATTTATTTGCAGGTAAATTAGGACTGTTAGACCGTAAACGTCTGGAAATCGGACGTGCGCTGGCAACAGAACCGAAAATTTTACTGTTGGATGAGGTTGGTGGAGGACTGACAGAGTCAGAAGTAGGACTCATCATCAATCTGGTAAAAGAGATTAAGAAAAAAGGTGTCAGTGTCATCTGGATAGAGCATATTATCCGTACAATGTTGGAAGGTACTGACCGCGTTATGCTTCTGGCAGACGGCGTGGACGTCATCACCGGAAAACCAATGGATGTTATGAATTCTAAAGAAGTAAAACGAGTTTATATGGGAGGAGGAGACGACGAATGAGTTTGCTGGAAGTAAAAAACATTGATGTTC
>CABRZK010000249.1 GCA_902475415.1 uncultured Eubacterium sp. | reverse complement strand
TATGAAGCACCAGCGCAGCCCAGCTTTTCCATCTACCAAGTACCGCCCGGCCCGGAGGGGCGCGACTTCCGCTACCGTTCCTATGAGGAATTGCAGGCGGACGGGCTTTCGGTGGACAGGAAGAATTACCAGCTTATCTACACTGCGCCGCTGGACAAGGACACCACGCTGGATGAGATTTACCGCCGCTTCAACATGGAACATCCCGCCGATTACAAGGGACATTCCCTCTCAATGGGGGATATTGTGGTATTTCGGCAGGATGGGAAACAGACCGCCTACTATGTGGACGAGGGGGCCGATTACCGGCAGGTGCCGGAGTTCTTCGCCCAGCCGGAAAAGCAGCTCACACCGGACGAGTGCATGACCGGCGAACAAATCCAGACGCCACGGGGCCGTTTCTATCTGACCGACAGGAGCCGGGAACAGATGGAGGCCGCCGGGTATGGATTCCACCACAAGTCGGAGGACGGCAGGTATCTGATTATGGCAAACGGCACAAGGGCCTTTGCCATCCTCGCCCAGCCAGAAAGTCATATCAAGACGGCGGAAATGTCCACCGAGCAGAATTACAACATGATCGACGGCATGATGAACAACGCCCCGTCTATGGAGGAACTGGAAGCGAGGGAAAAAGCCGGGGAGCAGATTTCCCTTTTGGATGTGGCCGAGGCAGCCAAGGCGGAGGCCAAAAAGCCCAAGCAGACCCGAAAGACAACGCAGAAACAAAAGAAAACATCCATCCGGGCGCAGCTTGCCGCCGCCAAGGAGGAACAGAAAAAGAGGCCCCCGGCGCGGGAAAAATCAAAAGAAATGGAGGTATGAGGAATGTATTTCACCGTGGAAGAAGAAAACCTGATCTGTCTGTACCACAATGCCGACCGCCGAAGGACGGCGGCAAATCTCCGGGCAGCTTTGCCGAACATGGACAAGGAAATGGCGGCGCTGGCCTGCCAGACCGCCGATAAGCTGGACGCCATGAGCGACGCCGACTTTGCGGCGCAGCGGTTCCACTTCACAGACGAATAAGCAAAACGCCGGGCGCGGGGGCTGTCAAAGCCTCTGCTCCTGGCGCTTCTTTTTTTGCAACAAAACACAAATCAAAACCAGTTTGCCTTTTCATTTCTAAACTGGGGCGTATCACTATGCTCATAGGGATTATAATGATTCAGATTGCACCCAAATTCTTTTAATGACTTAATTTTGTTCTCGTCTGTCCACTCAATCAAAGAGATTCCGTCAAATTCTTCTATGCTCCCATTGTCCATTTCATTTTTGAAATACCACTCAACGATTGTCTGATTTTCCTTGTGGAAGAATTGTTTCATTTCCCAAGCAACGACTTTGCCACGGGTATTCCATTCCTGAAACCAGTGCTTCACAGTTTTTCGATTGCAATATTGGGGACTCCAACTTTCTGTATATAGAACATCCTCTGTAAAAATTTCATCTATTCCAAAATCCTGTTGCTCCAACCACATATCAAACCAACGCCGGATAATCTTTTCTCTTTCATTCATGGATAATCCCCCGATCTCGTTTATTAACTCAAATTATAGCACTGCACAAAATCAGTGTCCATGCCAAAATTCAGCCGGGACAAAGACCTAAAAAGCTGTCTTTGTCCCGGCGCTTCTTTTTTGTCCATTTTCCCGCATTTAGAACCCCGTTTTGAGGGGAACAGGATAACTTTATCCACCTGCCTGCCGGCCATGCGGAAAAACCCTTGATTTCCGTGGACTTTTACCGCCCTAAATGCGTAGACAGGATAGATTTGAAAGTGTGCCTTATGTCCTTTTTTGTAACTACTGTTGATGTAGTCGGATAAAATTGCAGTAATTACTCATGTGAAATGCCCCTTTGTTTTATACACTATACCTATACGCTGGATCACCAGATGAAAGGAGCAAAAAATATGTCTGCAATTCAAAATGCGATTGAAGTGAGGAACTTAACAAAGGTTTTTAGTGGCAGAGTTTTGTTTGAGAATTTTAGCCTGAATGTAAAAGCAAATACTATTCATGCGATTATTGGCCCGAACGGTTCTGGAAAGACCACACTGCTGCGCTTGATTACAGGGGTATACCAGCCAAATGCAGGGACAATCAACATTGCAGGGAAATATGCAATGCAGCTTGAAAATGACTATCTGTATGACGAAAAGACTGGCCTTGAAAATTTGAAAATTTTTGGAAAATACTTTGGATTTGAAATAAATGATCGTTCAGACGGCTATTGTACGCAATTAGGATTGACCGAGCATTTAGGAAAGCGTGTTAGCACTTATTCTAAAGGAATGAAAAGAAAACTGTCCCTTTTGATTGTGATTATGATGGGACGGGATATTCTGCTCATGGATGAACCAACATCGGGTGTAGACCCCATATCCAGAGTAGAAATCCGTAGTTTGATAGAGGCTCTAAAAGCTGACGGAAAAACGGTTCTTATCACTTCACATGACCTTAGCGAGATTGAAAAGTGCGCTGATGATGTATCTATGATTAAAAATGGCAGATTGCTGTTTGATAAGGGTATTCAAGAAATGCAAGGACAATCATTGGAAGAAATCTTTATTAAGGAGGGCAATCGGCATGAGTAACATGGGAAAAGGCGCAGGCTACTATCTTACCAGAAGTAAAAGCCTCCTAATTGATACTGCGATTGTTGCCATTCTGGCGATTTTTATGAGCTTTGCAATGCAGATGGACGCCTTGCAGTCTAAGGGAGAAGATTATTTAGTCCTAATGCTCTATGCGGTTATTTTTGGTCTTACCTCCCTGCAATCCGGTGCTATGATTGTAGATTTGACAGCAAAGGATAAGTTAAGCCGGAGAATTGAATTTTTTGCAGCTTCTGGAATTGCGGTAAAAGAGATTATAAAACAGTATTCGATACAGATTTTCCGCTTTTCTGGTATTATCCCGTTCTTTGTTTTTATGAGTTGCTATTACTTTACCGACTGGACAATGAGCTTTGGGCGAATCGTATGCGTTTATCTTAGTATTCTCGTACTTAGTTTTTGTGAGATTGTCGCTTTGAATATCATTGTACTGGATGTGAAACGAGTAAAACTGTTCAAAAATGTTCTATTCTTTGGTAATTTTGCACTGGTTTATTTGATTGCGATGTCGGCAGAACGAATTACAGAGTTTGTGAATCAACATCATATAGGAATTGACTATTTGATTATTGTGGTTGATGTTGCACTTTGCATGATGTTTGCACTATTAAGTTTCTTTAAGGCTCGGCACATGAGCAACGAAGCAGTTATCAGGAGGGATGGCGAATGGGTTTGATAACCTTAAACCTTAAAAGGGTATTGAACTGGAATTTTATATTTATGAGTGCGGTAGCAGCTATCTTTGGCATGATCTCTCTGATGAACTTTGGGGATATTTCAGAGAACATTGTATTTGGCGTTGATATAAAGTATTTTATGCTTGATGGATACCTGTGCTTATTTATCTTTTTTGCCGGAGAAATAAGCAAGGATATGTTGCAGCAAGAAAAAATTACAAAGAGAATAGAATGGAAACTTGCTAATGGTATTAAAATCTCAAGTATTGTTAAGGAGAATCTGCTATCACTATGGATTGGAACGCTGATCCTTTTGTTTCCTCTGCTTTTGATGATTTCCATTCGCCTGCCAAACCTTATCTTGTTATTAGGCACCTATTTTCTGATCCTTAGCATATTGTATTCGGCATTTATAAATGTTTTGATTCTCTGGATTAGAAATATGAACTGGTTTAAGAGTATTCCTATCTTTGCAACACTGCTTCATATTTTGCTGGTTGTCTTAAAATGTGGGATATTTATGAAAACGAATAATGTGTGGGTGTTGCTACTATTTTCTC
>CABRZK010000248.1 GCA_902475415.1 uncultured Eubacterium sp. | reverse complement strand
TTTCAATTCACGCCTCTACATGAGAGGCAGCGCAGATCAGGCCGGGGTACTGTGTGATGTAGCACCTATTTCAATTCACGCCTCTACATGAGAGGCAGCTAAGAGAGTTTGTTGATGATTCTGATTTTTACGATTTCAATTCACGCCTCTACATGAGAGGCAGCGCTTCTTCATACTTTGGGTATAGGTGGAGAAATGATTTCAATTCACGCCTCTACATGAGAGGCAGCGTGTGTACCGTAAATTTTTCATTGATGCAACCAAATTTCAATTCACGCCTCTACATGAGAGGCAGCTCGTCGTTACCGTCATGGCAAGCGCCATGATTGTTATTTCAATTCACGCCTCTACATGAGAGGCAGCAAAGCGAATGGAAGACGGAGGAGCATTAGAGGAGATTTCAATTCACGCCTCTACATGAGAGGCAGCTGCAAAAATACACAATTTTTTCAATAAAATCGACACAATTTTCTACCAAACCTTGTTTTTTTATAGTAACTTCTCGGAAGGTAGTCTTTTTTTCAATTCCAGTTCAATATTTCTTATAAATTGTATATTTTTACCTGCGCCAATGTCTCACAAAAAAATGTATGAGAGTCATCAGCGCACACATTTTTAAAGCAATAATGGTTCACCAGCTTGAAGTACTGATGTTTTTCCCATTACTTCTATTTTGTTTTTATAACTGTTGCCAAGACGATAAATTCGAATTGAATCCACATCTGGCTCAATTATTTTTTCAAGTTCACATTTTAAAGTAGTCAGTTGAGCTGCATCTAATAAAACTTCAAACACTGAATTTTGTACACGCATTCCATAGCGTTCACATAACTGTGCCACTTTGCGCAAACGATGTTCTCCTTCTTTATTAGTCGTGTCAACGTCATATGTAACTACTAATAACACGTTAATAATCACCTCCAAACAAAAGGCGGATATTCATCCAAATCACCTCGCAAAACACGTGCAAATAACATGCATTGAGCATATGGTATCATACCAATCTGAATTTTCTCCTCCAGAAAAGGATGCAATATTTCTTCACTCTTTCGTTTTTGCCAGCTTGAAAGAAGTGTTCTCCTTCCTCGCTCATTCAAATATACAGCATCTTCATTTTTATCGAAATCTTTCTGTGATAATTGTCCCTTGTTAAAAAGTGAAATTACAAAACGATCACACAATGGCGCTCTCAGTTCTTC
Source organism: uncultured Eubacterium sp. (assembly GCA_902475415.1). Classification (GTDB taxonomy): domain Bacteria; phylum Bacillota; class Clostridia; order Lachnospirales; family Lachnospiraceae; genus Eubacterium_I. The sequence continues at coordinate 2,668 of CABRZK010000248.1, read as the reverse complement.
CAGCATATCAAGTGCAAATGATGCCCGCCCTGGGCGCAATGTATGAAGATAGCCTGCAGCTGGATCAAGCCCAACTGTTTCCATAGCTGATTGCATCTCTCGTGTTAATAGCATATAAGTAAATGATAATGCTGCATTTACCTCATTACGTGGAGGTCTTCTGCTTCTTGTTTCAAAACAAAATCCGTTAGGATTATCCGCTATCATCTGATCGAATCGGGCAAAATAAACCGTTGCTGCTGCTCCCTCAACACCTCTTAACGAATCAATGTTCTCACACAAAGCTAATTTCTTTGCAGCTTCGTTTAATTGTGTAACACCCTTCTGTAAATTTTCTTTTCCAGATTCTGTTTTGCAAACTCTGGCTGCACGCATTAAAACCAGCTTACTGTTGCGAATTTTTGCATATAAAATCGTCTGAACAAACTCTCTGCAAAACTTCTCATCATTCATTTCTTCATATTGTTTTTTCCTTAACAAAACATTTCCACTCACAGGTCCGTAAAACCGTCCCATAAAATGTCCATGCTCGCTCAAAAATGTTACGCTGATTCCATGTTCTCCACAATATTGAATAAGTGGTGTAGAGACTGTCATCTTTCCAAAACAAACAATTGAATCAATCGTCAGTGCTGGAACTGCAAGCTTTTCCTCACCTCCCACTTGAACACAAACATTATCATTTCGGCAAAACAAATAGCTCTCTGGAGTTAACACATACAATGTATTCAATAGCTTCTTCACAGTGTCTCCTCCTCTATTTCTCCGCTTGCTTCGTTGCGCAAAGCTTCGCAATATTTTCTTGCAGTTCTTTTTACTTTTGGCATACAAAGCTCCTTCAGTGAACATTTACGGCATTTTGCACTATACACAGCATCTGGAACAAAAAGTTTTGTACGAATCTCATGCAGTTCATTTGCTAATTCTCGTGTCTGCTGACGAAGTGATTCGTCAAGAACTATTTCAAGCCTTCGATGTGACGATATAAAGAATAAGGCACCTTCGGGTATTTCAGTGTCAAACATTTCTTCCAAGCACATCGCCTGTGCACAAAGCTGAATTTTATATTCCTCTTCATCCCGGACAATTCCATGCTTGTATTCAATCGGATATAATTGTACTGGAAAATCAACTGCCGGAATGTGGCATCCATTTTCACTTTTGTTTGCTTCAATGCAATCACATTTTCCCAACAGTTCCAATGAATCTGAGTAGACGGTAAAATCATACAATTTTACACAGCCCCCTCTTTTCTCAATTCTCTGTGTATGAACTCGCTCATGTTCCGCCCGCCCTTTTGCGGTATCACTGCTTTCTTCCCATACTCTTTCATTTAATAGCAGACCTGCTCGTCTCGGACAATAGCTGATCTGTGAAAGCCATGATAACGGCAGATATTCAGACTCATCCATGCGTAAACCAGCTTTCGCTTTCAGGTAGCTCATTCCAAACAATTGGACTAAACGCGTCCTCTTTAAATCCGATTTCAACACCTGCTGGCATCTTATTAAAATTAACAGTTGCATCATAGTCATGATAACTGCGTGGAGATTCTACTTCTGGTTTTTTGGTTACATTAACCAGCTCAAATAGTTTATGAGCCGGTGCACATCCTAACTTTGCCTGACGAACACGCTGCACTTCATCCGTATCTGTTCCAACATGCTTAAAAATAATCAATGGAGAAACTACCGCCATCTCTCCCTTACTTGCACTATGATCATGCTCATACATGTTCATAATGGCCTCAAACAAGATATTCAAATCATTTTCATCAAAACCTGTCTCTGCTGCAAGATTCGCACTGATAAATCCACGAACCTCATATAATCCAAATGGAATTAATTGCTTGCGTCCCATGGTACGCAATTTATCTTCTGGTGTGTTTTTCTCAAGTTCTAAATACGCTTCCATCCATTGGTAAAATCGGATCTAAACTTGTTCCAAATGTAATTTGAACTGGTCCGCGCACCTGTCCCGCATTTGGTCCAGTAGACATTACAGCGCCAAATGCACGAACATCATAAAATAGCTCACATGCCTTTTTACGTCCAGCATAAACACTGTTTTTATCCTTCGCGCCTTCCATTCCTGCTGCTCTCTTCGCCTCTGCAATATGGCGATTAATATTTGTTGCCTGCTGAATAATAAGATTCATACCAGGTTCTTCACCATGTGCCAGCTGAACATAATTACGAATACGGCGTTTTGTTGCCACATCGGTAATGTATCCTTTCATCGTCTCTGGATCCATACGCGGTGTATTTCCCATATCCGGATCTCCATTGGGATTTGCATTCGTACATGCCACATAATACATAAATTCATAACGATTCTGAATAGCCATTTTTATTCCTCCTCAATTGTCTTTATTTCGCTCTGTTCTTTTTCCTTTTTTGCTGCTGCCGCTGCTCTTCGATCTGCATTTATTTTCGCGCACATTTGACGATATCCAATTGCAAAATAACTTTGCTGTTCAAGATCCAATGTTCTTGGTAGCTCATGCCCTTTCTCTTTTCCAAAAAAAGTAGATACCTGATTCAAACGTTCCTCATAAATTCTTACAAGACCTTCATTCTCTATCTTCTCCAAATGATGTTGTGACATTACTGCTAATCTCCCTAATACCATTGCCGGTGTTCGACTAGCAGATGCATAATAACGTTGT
>CABRZK010000247.1 GCA_902475415.1 uncultured Eubacterium sp. | reverse complement strand
TATGCTCCGTATCTGGATCCACAAGAGAAAGATGTGTTTTGGCTGCTTCCGGTTTGGTATGTGAAGGGTGGATATACGCGGAATGTTAAAAAGGAGTTTGAACCGAAGTATGGCGCCGGTGGTGAGATTGTGGATGATGGCATTGAAAGAGCGGAAGTTGTTTTTGAAGCTCAAAAGGGTGAATTGATGGATTACAACGATAGAAGTGCGAAACGCCGTGTTGTGCCGAAAATTGTGACGTGGGATTCAGTACAATAAACATAGACCTCAAAAAATTTCAAGGAGGAGAGAAAAAGACCGCGTATGAAAAAAGAAATGAAGCTCATTTTCAGTGATGGCAAAATTCATCTGGCATTGCTGGTGATGCTACTGTGCTTTAATGGATATTCAATACCTATATGGATTGAAATATGGGACTGGGATTTTGCGTATCGGGAATCGGCTCTCCAACTTACGATTGGCGGGATTTTCTTTGGCGGAATTATGCTGCTGATGCCGTTCCTTGCCAGTATTCCGGCTGCACCTTTGCAAGTAGAAGAAATCAGAACGCTGTTTGCTGAACAGAGAATTTTCAAAAGCTCTGTGGCTCAGTATGCGAAAGGTAAGTTGATTGCAGCATTTTTAAGCGGCGCGATCGTTGCCGGCGGCGCATTTGCGGCACAGGCCGTTTTGTGGAATATCATTGCGAAACCATGCGACGTGAACATATACGATTATCTGGTCATTGATTTTGCGGACAGCTGTATTTATAACTCGTGGCAATATATCCTGTGTGGACTCCCGATTTATATCTGGATGACACTGATGATTGCATTTTCGGGCGGTATATGGGCAATCGTAGGTGTCACGACTGCGGTATATGTGCGGGACAAGTTGATGGTGCTAGTTATTCCGTCGTGTATATATTATTTGTGGATGAGCGGGCTGCCACATGCGGTGTTTGGAAGAACGTTTCCATTTCCGGCTTCACTCTATAACGACAGTTTAACATGGACTCTGGCAGGAAAGGCGTTTCTTGTTTATGCCGTGTTAGCGGGAGTCAGTGTGTTCTTGTATATCAGAAAATTGAGGGAGATTGCCTGCAATGGATAAACGGAAAAGAGGGAATATCTTTTCATCAACGGCGGCGATGATTCAAGGAAATCTGGATGCTTTCTGGCGAACGCCAAGAACGCTGTTGATGATGGTTTTTATCGTGTGCTGCTGCTTCTTGACGGTTCGCGGTTATGCGACGGGTTTAGCGCGTAAAAACTACTCAATGAACATGGAAGAAAGTATTGCATGGTTTTTAATGACAGGGTTTAACAGCTTTAATCTGACCAGCGTAACATTTTTAATTATGGTGTCTGAACTGCCGAGGAGAATCCCTTTTCAACAATATACATTGATACGGTCAACAAGAGTGCGTTGGATTGTAGCACAGATGTTGTATTGTATGCTGTTGGTCGTATTGATGCTTGCAGTGCTGATTGCGTTGACTACATTGATGCTCATCCCCGTTGTTGTTCAGGGCAAGGGATGGAGTGACAATGTCCGAATAGCGGCAGGAGAAATGCCGGAACTCAGCTACGTTTCGGCATGGATTCGCCAGAATCTAACGCCGATTCAGACAAGCCTTTTGTCGATTGTACCGATTTTCTTGTTTTGGCTAACCATGACATGGAGTATTCTGCTATGCGGCTTGTTAGGATACGGGCCGCAGGGCGTTATTTTGTATAGCGTCGTTTTGATGCTGGATACCATCTTAATGGTTGATACGCCAGACTTTTTTCTGCCTAAAATGTGGGCGCTATTTCGACTGATTGTTGTATCGCATCCTAAACAGGAGTGGAGCGCATATATCAAAATGATGTGTGGATACATGCTGATTGACGCGGCATTGGCTGGCGTACTGGTTGTTGTAGCGAAACGGATGGAAATGCCAATTTATGCAGCAAATAAGAATTGAAATGGGGAAAAGGCATGATTGAAATACGGAATCTCACGAAAATTTATAAAAAACAAACCGTTTTGAATGATGTCAATTTAAGATTAGAGATGGGGAAAATTTATGGGCTGGTGGGTGTGAACGGAAGCGGAAAAACAACTTTGATGAGGTGCATTGCCGGATTTGCTAAACCCACAATGGGAAAGGTTGTGGTTGATGGCTGCATAGTCGGGAAAGATATTGATTTTTCAGATAAAATGGGCGTCATTATTGAAAATCCAGGCTTTTTGCCGAGCTATAATGCTTTTTTCAACCTGAAAATCCTTTCAAGAGTTTCGGGAAAAGCTGCTGACGAACATATCCGAAAAGTGATAACGGAAATGGGACTTGACCCAGATAATCTTAAACCTGTTGGACAATATTCACTGGGGATGCGCGGAAGGTTGGGAATTGCGCAGGCAATCATGGAAAATCCGGATTATCTGATTTTAGATGAACCGTTTAATGGTCTGGATCAAGACGGCGTAGAGGACGTGCATCAGCTATTACAAAAGCTGAAAAAAGAGGGAAAGTGCATCTTGCTTGCGAGTCATAGTGCAACAGATATTTCAAAAGCCTGTGATGAAGTCTACAAAATAAAAGAAGGAAAAATATATCGGTCGTGAACTACTGAAAAGAAGAACTCAATTAAGAGTGTCCGATAAAGCAACTTTGCGGATAAGCGGAAACGCAAGGCGCAAAGAAATCCTAGGGTTTCCAAAGGGGCCGCAGCCCCTTGGCACACTGACCTTGCTTGCAAGGTCTAGTGTGTTATACCTTTGCGAAGGGGATGGAGTTGACCGCAATGCTTGCGCCTTAATCCAGTTGGCGGATGCTCAACTCTCCATCCCCGCAGCAAAGGGATACCCGTTATTTGCGAGATCTTTTTCCCTTTTTCTTCCCGTGATAAAATGCCTTTCCACGCATATTGTTCGCGTTCTTAAAGCGAGGGGATTTTTCAAGAAAACGGATGAGAAAGTCGGTATCTTCATCTGTAATTTTATCCCTTGGAATACCTGTAGCGTATGAAAAGGCGCGAGTCATCTTTTCTCTATCAGATGCGTCTAGGCACATAAGTTCAAATTGACGTTCTGCGTTTTCAACGGTGAAAAAGTCACAATCTTTGGCTGTTGTTGGATCACTCAGATGAGCTTCACGAATATCATGAATAATACTCTCCATATCTTCACAGAAAATATGATTGAAAAACTCCGGTTCTTTTATATTCGTCAGTTCAAGCATTCTTAATGACAAATCTTCATCGGGATGGAATTTATCTGCAAACTTTTTTCTAATTACGGAAAAGAAAGTGCCCATACTGGAGACATACGAATCGGCAATGCGATCTACGACGATTTCAACATCCAGTAAAAAACGCTTAAAATCTTTATGTAAAATGATTTCCCCAAGAAGGCGATTATTGATTTTTCCGCTTCTCAATAAATCTAAGACTTCATCATTCAGATGCAGGGATGTAATATCTACGTCTGAATGTTTTTTATTTTCTGAAAGACCTAGCAAATAATCTGTTGATACGCCATAGAACTGTGCGAGCGTTACGATTGCAAAAGGGCTGATATCCTTGAATTCATTAGATTCATAGCTGCTTAGGGAAGAACGTGAAATATGTGTGTCATTGGCTAATTGTTCGAGGGTTAATCCTCTTTCTGCGCGTAAATCGCGAAGGCGTTCTTGAATCGTCAGTTTTATCTCCATTTGCTCAGCTCCTGCCTATATTATTTGATCTGATTATATCACATATCCGAAAGGTCGGAAAGCATGGTTTTATGTGTGCATTTCCGACCTTTCGGATATACGTATATAGCTAGATTTTTTTGTTAAAATGCGTTCATCAAACATCAAAAAGAGGTGAACGTATGAAAGATATCTTCAAATTGGTGAA
>CABRZK010000246.1 GCA_902475415.1 uncultured Eubacterium sp. | reverse complement strand
ATGGGAGGAGGTACATTGACGGGTGAAAATCATCTCATGGATTCAACAAAGAAGGACGGAGAGAGAAATCGAAGAATCATTGGAAAAGAATCGGATCGAGCAACTGAAAGTGTGGCTTAAAACAGTGAGAGATCCGGCGGATATCAAACGGCAGCTGCTTCAAATGGATAAAGGACAACGGGAGCTACTGGATATCCTATCAAGAGAATGAGCGTAATAGCGCTTCAAATCCAAGCGTGGATGGATTTGGAGCGCCTTTTCTTTATTTATTTTTGCATTGAATACATTTGAAAGTAATACAACATTCGACACACAAAAGATAGAAAACAAATTACAAAAAGGTGTGAATAATTGAGAAAAATAACGTCATTAGGTTAGAAATAGTTTTAGACGCTTCAAGGAGGGATGATGGATGAAGAAAGCAAGCTGTGTACTGATTATTGTGCTTCTTTTTCTGCTGGAAATTTCGGCAAAAGCAGAGTGGGTGTCGATTGTAGAATTGCGTCAACAGGTTGATGAAATGGGGCGGTGGATCCAAAACTATACAGATACCTATGGACGACAGATTGAAGTCGATGTCCTGCCGATGATACCGAATGTTGAAGTTGTCCCTGTCCTACGGGTAGAACCGCTGGATGTCGTGCCGGATCAAATTCATCCGGATATACCGTTGACTACGACGAATAATGAGGAAGGTTCCCGGCATTACTATGATTCGGAAACAGGCGAATGGATGCACTTGTATGAGGTGTGTAAGGGAACGATTTGTATTGAGTATGCCAATCGGGATATATTGTCAAAGGAAGAGACAGGTCAGTTTGGAAGCCTGCGCGGAAGGTCTTTCTGCTTGGATGAATCCAATCAGGATATATCTTATAAAGAAATAAGCATCCTAAAAGGATGTGTAGAAACCATCAGCCATATAATGAAAAAACTATTTCCAGATAAAACGCCAGAATACAGCTTTATATGGCTGGAAGAAATATCGGAGGATGTTCCTTGCGCGGTCTTGGCGTTGCGGCAAAAGATAGCAGGAATCCCTGTTCTGATGGGAGCAGGAGATCCTGTTGCATATGCCAGCGAAGAGGAGATTGGCTTTTCAAAGCCGGATCGTTCAGATGCTGCGAAAATACAGCTGTGCAATCGGCTTGAAGCAGACGAAAAGATGATATCTTATTTGGATGGAACATGCCGAATGGGGATTGAACCGATTCAGAAAACCGAACAGCTTGAGGAGGATGTCCCGCTTTGCAGCTTTGACAAAGTTCAGAGCACCGTAGAGAAGTTGATTCAGAACGGGTACATCCGGCGTGTGTATGCTCTGCGGTTTGGATACTGCTGTTATCGAGATGTGGAGGGAGGAAATGTACTTTATCCGGTGTGGCAGATTGAATGTGATTATGCGTTTGACCCGGCAAAACAGCTTTCACCGGATGAAAGTTATCCGGTTATGGAACGGATGCACTACAGCACGATGATTGTCAATGCGCAGACCGGCGAATTTATGAATCCTGTCAAACTGAAGGACAAGCTGCTGGATGCTCCCAAGGTGACTTCATGGAAGGATGTGCGGTGAGTGGACAATGGCACTATGAAATTGATTTCTCAGGGAAAAACGCTCGTGCTGACAGAAGCAGAATGGGTTAAGTGCCCGTATTGTAAGCAAAAAACCAGAACCAAAGCATTTTCAGATACAGTATTGCTCAATTTTCCTTTGTATTGCCCGAAATGTAAACGAGAGACAAAAGTTAGTCTTCTAAATATGAAACTATATCAAAATATACGGTGAGAATATAAAAAGAGTTTGTTTCCGATTAAACGGATTCAAACTCCATGAAAATAATAGAAGATAGAATGCTTCTTGTCAGACGCAAAGACGCTGTACAGAGACAGGCTATCTAAGAAATCAGATTGCATTTTCTTCTTTTTCGTTTTCAGAATGGCGCATAATGTTCAATATATCGTTGACAATACGAATAAGCTCATGAGCCTCATATTCCGTGCATGTGCTGACAAGGCGCATCAGACGATCTAGCTTGGGTGTTTCAGTCCTAGGAGCGGAGCAGAAGACGGTATTAGCGTCAACATTGAGTATGCGAATAAGCGGGTAAAGCGTTTCCAACTTTGGATTACCCAATCCGCGTTCGATTTGGCTGATTGTGCGTGAATCGATATCCAACATGTCTGCAATCTGTTCTTGCGTGAGCTTGGATTCTGTGCGTGCTTCTTTGACCGCATTTCCCAATGCGATGGAATAATCGTCCATGTATAGATCACCTCAAAGTGTATTCTAACTGACGATTGTTCTGTTTTTAATGCACTGTGAATCCATATTTATTAGGTCTGCAATGCGGGTAAAGAAAATGACGGTTATGCTAAAGATAGAGCCGTATAGAACGGACGGCTGGAATTTCATAGAAATGTAGCGGATAACCATACTCAAGGAGTCGCATTGCGGTGCGTCTCCTTTTTCTTTTGCCCGAAAATTCCCCGGTGTCGATCGCCACCTCCTGTTCGATTTGCTCACAAAACAAATCGAATGGAGGAAAAACATGAAAACGATCAATCTGCGGGTGCTTTACCCGGATGCGTATAAATCAGACTATTACGTTGAAGTGCCGGATGAGGTGGCAGAGGTATTTGAGACCTTCGAACGCATGGAGAAAGCGTATATGCAGCGCGTGTATTATCATAAGGCATATTATACGCTTGACTGCTCAGACGAGATCGAGCATAGCGTCGTGTTCAGGGTGCTTTCGCCGGAAGAAATCTATGAGCGAAAATTGACCAGAGAACAACTTCATGCTGCTATTTCGATGCTTCCGGATAAACAGGCGAAGTGCATTTATGCCCGCTATATTCTTGGCATGAGTAATGTTGAAATTGCGAAAGCGGAGGGGGTCAGCAAAGCGGCGATTACCTATTCGATTCAGCGCGGAATGCGAGAATTGGCGCGTCGAATCAAAAAGTTTTAAGAAAAATCTCGATAAGGCTTGATAAAGGCTGTGCAGCAACGCTGCATGGGCATTAGAAGCCATACGGCAGGGGATGACTCTGCCGTATCCTTGTGATGCCGAAGTCTGTCTTGGATTGCAAGACAGCGTGGAAGAAACGGTTGAGGAATATTGCGACGTTGCCGAAAGCAAACAGATAACAGAGAGTGAGAGCAAGTCCAAATGCAGGACATAAAAAAAGCGCTGTACAGAATCATTTCCATACAACGACAGATGCCTTTTCCCAAACAGATCTCACTATGCGTTCCGGTATGGGCTAATGCCAGCACTTAGTGGGTTTGACGATGTATTTCGTTTTTCTCATGATTTCAGGTCTGCAAACAGCTCATCCAAATCGGTATAGCCTTTTACAGATGGACATTTTGCAATCCTCTCTGCTTCCGACATAGCGGCAATCGTTTCCTTATTGAGCTGATTCAGAGAAATGTTGAACGGAATACGTCCTTCACGGAGCGCCTGACGGACAAAAATATTGAACGCAGTGGATAGGTCCATGCCGAGTTCTCCAAAGAGCGCGTCAGCCTGCGCTTTCAAATCCGAGTCCATTTGGATGTTGATATTTGTGGTAGAGCCAGCCATAAAACCATCCCCTGTTTGCTAATGCATATAGTATATGCCGCTTGTACGAAGAAATCAATGCTTTGCTTGGATGATTTACGGCAATTAGCCGGTGTCAAAAAGCAAGACTGGAAGATTCCGAAATAACGTGATATGAGAAATCAAACACAGTATTCGTGTCGAATTTTAATGAAACAGCTAAAATAATCGCGTCATTTAACGTGAAAAAGCGGTGAAATCTAATTGAATTTCACATGAATATTTGCTATACTATGTTCAGTACCTTTAAGGAGGGACT
>CABRZK010000245.1 GCA_902475415.1 uncultured Eubacterium sp. | reverse complement strand
GAAATGTGTCTGCTCTACGACGGCTTTTTTTCTTTTGCCGTCGTGCGGCAGAATATCTTTATTTTTTTTTTTTCCTAACCACATGAACAATTATAGCAATCACAACGACTGCGGCAACCATGCCAATTAGGGGGATCCATGTGTCTACGATACTCTGAAACACAGCCTCCCATTTTACATTTTCAGGTAACATGATTTACACCTCCAATTTCTTTTGCTCTGTAACAATGCGTTTACAAGATAGATAGGTTGCAAGGAAATAACTCCCGTAAACAATGAGGAAAAGAATAATGGTCAATCCGATATTTGTTGAAATATGGATATTCATAAATTCCTCAACGATAGTCATTGCTTTGCCGATTAAGAAAGCCGAGTATATTCCGGCAACAGTCAACGGAATTGCAAAAAACACAGCCGTCTGCGTAAAAAGTGTGCGGTTAATTTGCTTGCGCTTGGCTCCCAACTTTTGCAGCAATCCATATCGGTAAATATTGTCCGTCGTTTCTGTGAGCTGTTTTAGTGCCAAAAGAGCAGCACAGATCAGCAAAAAAATTAAGCCGATATAACAACAAAGGAAACTCACCAAAGCATTGAGGCCGTAGAACATTTCATACATCATGTTCTTTTCTGCGTACCGATAGCCATGCGCTTCGTCCAATCCAATAGGGATCATCTTTTGTAGGATTTCGTCAGAATCCGCATCCGGCTTATATTGTACCAAAAGCACATTAACGTCTTTTTCGAGACCAGCCACTACATGATCCGGGACAATGATTGTTCCGCGATCATTGTTTCCAACAGAAGTCATAAAATATGTTTCTTGCAAAACTTCATCGGATGCACGCAGTAAGGTTGTTCCGCCTATTGTGATTTCCAAATGATTTTGTAAGGACAAAGAAACATATTGATATGTCCCAGTGTAATTACAATTTAACAAGTATTGGTCATCGTTCAGCGTGATTGGCTCTTTGCCCTGCATAGCCAAAGCACGATTGAAGTCCGAAACGGGAATTACGGCAACTTTGCTATTGGGAACTTCCTCATCAATAGACCACAGCTCGACATTCTGACCTTCAAATAGCTCTGAATAGGTCATATCGGCCTCATAAATGCTGATTTGCTCCATGTTTTCGGCGTAATCACGCATTGCAACATCATGTGTGGCAAGATACTCGGAAATGTTGCTGTCTCCATCAGTGGAAACATTGGAAAGTACATTCAAATCATAGGGGGTTGCAGCTTTTGACAATTCATTCATTGCAAGAGCTGTGCTTGCTCCAATAGATACAGCACAGATGGTAATGGTCAGCAGGCCACAAACAATCGTCACCACAAGATAATTCGTGCGAATTTTACTTCCGATTTGGCGTACAAGGAATGTGTTCAAACCTTTCAGATAAAACCCTTTACCGGCTCTTACCACTTGAATGAAAACAGTGGATAATGAGTTGAACAACAGAAAGGTTCCAACAACCAAAGCTGCTTCCGCAATTTGAAAAGACATATTTTCACGAGATGGCAGTATTCCGTTTTTGTTGAACAGCACAGCGGAAATCCCTATGCAGATCAGGGAAAGCACAAACAGACAGATCGGCAAAACACGATTTTCTGCTTTTATGCTTTCGTTTTTTCTGCTAGCCGTCAATAAGTCAATCAATTTGACATTGGTTACAGACCACACATTGAAAAGCATTACGATAAAGAAGATGATCGCAAAACAAAGCACCGTCTGTCGAAATGCTCCAGCAGAAAATACGATTTGAAATTTATCCAATTCAATCGCAAAGAGTTTTAATGCAACCAAAGAAAGTCCTTGTGAAAAGAGAAACCCAAGAACCAAACCTGAAACCAAAGCAATGACACCAACACAAAGAGTTTCACCGGCGAACAGCCGGGAAATGCGTCCTTTTTTCATGCCGAGCACCATATATACACCCAATTCTTTTTTGCGGCGTTTCAAAAGAAACTGGTTGGCATAGATAATCAGAAAAGCCAATACTACCGCAATGACAACAGAAAGCGCCGACAACAGTATGCCGAGTTGGTCGTATAAAAGCGAACCGGTTATTCCCATATCGGAAAAAGCTGGCTGATTGGAAATTGAGTTGAAGGCATAAAACAGACTGACCGAAAGCGTCAGTGTAAGGAAATAAATCAGATAGTCCCGGATGTTCTTATGAACATTTCGGAAGATCAGCTTAAATGAGGTCATTTTGCTCACCTCCTAAGACGGAAACCACTTCCAGAATCTTTGCAAAAAAGTCTTTGCGTGTGTCCGTCCCTCGGTGCAGCTCATTGAACACCTGCCCGTCTTTGATAAACAAAATGCGATGGCAATAGCTGGCGGAAAAAGCATCATGCGTTACCATTAGGATTGTTGCCGCAAGCTGTTCGTTCAATTCCGTCAGCATCGTCAACAGCATCCGCGAGGAATTGGAATCAAGAGCGCCGGTAGGTTCATCAGCCAGTACGATTGCTGGATTTGTTACCATTGCTCTTGCAGCGGCTACCCGCTGCTGTTGACCGCCGGACATCTGATAGGGATATTTGTTCAATACTTCTTGAATGTTCAGCGCCTTTGCAGTCTGCGGGACACATTTTTGAATCTCGCTGGGTTTGGTTCCTGCGATAGACAAGGCCAGAGAGATATTTTCGTAGGCTGTCAGAGTATCCAGTAGATTGAAGTCCTGAAAGATAAAGCCCAGCTTTTTTCCGCGAAAGTCTGCAAGCTGTGATCCGCGAAGCGTCGTAATGTCCTTTCCCTCCACATAAATATGGCCGCTGGTAACGGTATCAATCGTAGAGATGCAGTTCAGCAAAGTGGTTTTCCCGGAGCCGGAAGAACCCATAATACCGAGAAAATCACCTTTACGCACAGAGAAAGAAATATGATCGACGGCTTTTGTCAGGTTGCCCTCGTTGCCGTAAAATTTTTGGATGTCATCCACCCGTAAAATTGTGTCGTCCATTGATTATAAGACTCCTTTCTCAAAAGCATTTTGCTTTTGTATTTTTACTCTACCATAGGGGCTTCTCCTGTGCCATTAAGTTAGATTACATTTACCTTACCAGAATGTAAGGTTGAAAAAAGCGAGGTTTTACAGCCCCGCCTCTTTCAAATAGCTCTCCGTAGGAAATACCATAGTTACGGTAGTCCCTTGTCCGGGATCACTGGAAACGGAAAGCACAATATTCATTTTTTTACACAGCTTTTGACTCAAATACAGCCCAATCCCGGTTGACTTGGAATAGCGGCGTCCGTTTTCTCCAGTGAAGCCTTTGTCAAACACGCGTGGTAAATCCGCAGCAGAAATTCCAATTCCATTATCCGAAATAAAAAGGGATATATTATTTTTATCTGTTTTGGTAGAAAACTCAATTTGCAAATTGTCTTTACGATATTTGATCGCGTTGGATATGATTTGTCCGATTACAAATGTGCAGCTCTTGCTATCGGCAACAATAGGAATGTCCAGACCATTCAGCACTGGTTTTCCGCCTGCTTGGATCAGAGGCTTGGAATATGTCTTTAACGCAGCATGAACTAAAGATTGCAGTGTGGTTTTTTCCACCTTGAAATCCTTTTCCACATCCGTACTGCGGGCATAGTATAGCACCTGTTCCACATAGGTATCAATTTTGCGGAGTTCATCGTCGATGCGTAGCGTAGTGGGATTTTTTTCGTTTTCTATCATCAGGCGTGCAGAGGTAATAGGGGTCTTGATCTCGTGTATCCATGAATCAATGTACTCCCGGTATTCCCGACTTGCTTGTTTTGCATTAGAAATCTGATCGTTCTGGTATTTATTGCAGCGCCGCAAAATATCCACTAAAATCTGACCTTCCAAAAAATGAGGCTGTGTCAAAAGTTCACCCAAAAGCGACTTTTCTT
>CABRZK010000244.1 GCA_902475415.1 uncultured Eubacterium sp. | reverse complement strand
GGGTACTCTGTGGAACACTTACGCATTCTTCGTTCTGTATGCAAATATTGATGAGTTTGATGCAACAAAATATGCATTAGAGTATGATAAATTATCTGTTATGGATAAATGGTTACTCTCCAGACTGAATTCTACCGTAAAAGCAGTAGATGATAATCTTGGAAATTACAGAATTCCAGAAGCAGCAAGAGCACTGCAGGATTTTGTAGATGACATGAGTAACTGGTATGTAAGAAGAAGTCGTGAGCGTTTCTGGGCAAAAGGCATGGAGCAGGATAAGATCAATGCGTATATGACACTGTATACAGCACTGGTAACCATCTGCAAGACAGCCGCTCCGATGATTCCGTTCATGACAGAAGATATTTACCAGAATCTGGTAAGAAGCATTGATAAAGATGCTCCGGAAAGTATCCATCTGTGTGACTTCCCGGTTGTGGATGAGGCAATGATCAATCCGGACCTTGAGAAAAACATGGAAGAAGTACTGAAAATCGTTGTACTTGGTCGTGCAGCCAGAAACAGTGCAAATATCAAAAACAGACAGCCAATCGGCGATATGTATGTAAAAGCACCGTTTGAAGTACCGGAGTTCTTCGTTGAGATCATCGAAGATGAGCTGAATATCAAGAAAGTAAGCTTCATCGAGGATGTTAGCGCATATACCAATTACAGCTTCAAACCACAGCTTCGTACTGTTGGACCGAAATACGGTAAATTCCTGGGCAAGATCAAAGCCGCTCTGGAGAATATCGACGGACACGCAGCTATGGCACAGCTGAAAAAAGAAGGTTCCATCACATTATCTGAGGTAGACGACAGCATCGTTCTGACCGAGGAAGACTTACTGATCTCTGTAGCTCAGACCGAAGGATTTGCTACTGAGACAGGAAATGACATCACTGTTGTACTGAATACGAAACTGACACCGGAACTGATTGAGGAAGGCTTTGTCCGTGAGATCATCAGTAAGGTACAGACAATGCGTAAAGAGGCAGGATTTGAAGTAATGGATAAGATCGTGCTCTCCTTCAAAGCAGAGAAAACAATCTGTGACGTATTTGCAGCACACAAAGAAGAAATTCAGAGTGAAGTACTTGCTGTGGATATCAAAGAAGGCGCATTAGAAGGCTACCAGAAAGAATGGAATATTAATGGCCACAAAGTTGAGTTAGGAGTGGAGAAACAGTAATGAAAAATAGTTTATTTGACAAAAAAGAATTCATCAAATCTGTAAAAGACAATGTAAAAACACTTTACCGTAAAACTATGGAGGAGGCTTCCGAACAGGAAGTCTTCCAGGCGGTATCTTATGCAGTCAAAGATGTTATCATCGATAACTGGCTTGCTACCCAGCAGACTTTCGACAAAGAGGATCCGAAAATGGTATATTATATGTCCATGGAGTTCCTGATGGGTCGTGCCCTTGGTAATAACCTGATCAACCTGACAGCATATCAGGAAGTGAAAGAAGCATTGGATGAGATGGGATTTGATCTGAATGCCATCGAAGACCAGGAGCCGGATCCGGCACTTGGAAACGGTGGTCTCGGTCGTCTGGCAGCATGCTTTATGGAGTCCCTGGCAACTCTGGGATATCCGGCTTATGGCTGCGGCATCCGTTACCGTTATGGTATGTTCAAACAGAAAATCAAAGACGGTTATCAGGTAGAAGTACCGGATAACTGGCTGAAAAACGGTTATCCGTTTGAGCTGCGCAGACCGGAGCATTCTTTTGAAGTCAAATTTGGCGGTTATGTACAGGCTGAGCCGGCTGAAAACGGACGTACAAAATTCGTTCAGAAAAACTATCAGTCCGTTCTGGCTGTTCCGTATGACATGCCAATCGTTGGTTACAACAACAACATGGTAAACACTCTGATGATCTGGGATGCTGAGCCGATGGAGTGCTTCGAGCTGGATTCCTTTGACAAAGGTGATTACAGAAAAGCCGTTGAGCAGGAAAACCTTGCAAGAAACCTGGTTGAGGTTCTGTATCCGAACGATAACCATATCCAGGGTAAAGAGCTGCGTCTGAAACAGCAGTACTTCTTTGTATCTGCCAGCGTACAGCGTGCGGTAGCCCGTTATAAAAAATATCATCCGGATATCCACAAACTTTCTGAGAAAGTAACCATCCAGATGAACGATACACATCCGACCGTAGCAGTTGCAGAGCTGATGAGAATCCTTCTGGATGAAGAAGGCCTGACATGGGATGAGGCATGGGATATCACAACAAAGACATGTGCATATACGAACCACACCATTATGGCAGAAGCTCTGGAAAAATGGCCGATTGAGATTTTTTCCCGTCTGCTTCCGCGTATTTACCAGATCGTTGAAGAAATCAACCGCAGATTCCTTCTGGAAGTAGAAGAAGAATATCCGGGAAATCAGTATAAAAAAGATAAAATGGCAATCATCCATAATGGTCAGGTAAAAATGGCACATCTTGCAATCGTGGCAGGATACTCTGTCAATGGTGTTGCCCGTCTGCATACAGAAATCCTGAAAAATCAGGAGCTGAAAGATTTCTACGAGTTATATCCGGAGAAATTCAATAACAAGACAAACGGTATCACACAGCGTCGTTTCCTGTATCACGGAAATCCATTACTTGCTGAGTGGGTTTCAAACAAGATCGGAAATGACTGGATCACAAACTTAAGCCATATGGAGAAACTTGCTGTATACGTGGATGATCCGAAGGCACAGCAGGAATTCATGCAGATCAAATATCAGAACAAACTGCGGCTGGCAAAATATATCCAGGAGCACAACGGCATCGAAGTAGATCCGCGTTCCATTTTTGATGTACAGGTAAAACGTCTGCACGAGTATAAACGTCAGTTGATGAACATTCTGCATGTAATGTATCTGTACAACAAGATCAAAGAGCATCCGGAGATGGAATTCTATCCGAGAACATTTATCTTTGGTGCAAAAGCAGCAGCAGGTTACAAAAATGCAAAATTAACCATCAAACTGATCAACTCTGTAGCAGATGTGATCAACAATGATGCAAGTATCAACAACAAGATCAAAGTTGTATTTATCGAGGATTACAAAGTATCCAACGCTGAGTGGATCTTTGCAGCAGCAGATGTCAGCGAGCAGATTTCTACTGCAAGTAAAGAGGCATCCGGAACCGGTAACATGAAATTCATGTTAAATGGTGCTGCAACCATCGGTACTATGGACGGTGCAAACGTAGAGATGGCCGAAGAAGTCGGCAAAGAGAATATGTTTATCTTTGGTATGAGTTCTGACGAAGTCATCGCTCATGAGCAGAACCGTGATTACAACCCAATGGATATCTTCAACCGGGATCAGGATATCCGTCAGGTACTGATGCAGCTCATCAACGGATTCTATTCCGGAAATGATACCGAGCTGTTCCGTGACCTGTACAACTCACTGTTAAATACACAGTGCACACAGTTCGCAGATACTTACTTCTGTCTGAAAGACTTCCGTTCCTATGCAGAGGCTCAGGAGCGCGTAGAGAAAGCTTACAGAGATGAGAAAGGCTGGGCAAAACTTGTAATGCTCAACGTTGCTCATGTCGGCAAATTCTCTTCCGACAGAACCATCCAGGAGTATGTGGATGATATCTGGCATCTTGACAAAGTAAAAGTAACTGTAGAAGAGCAGTAATAAAAAGATTGCGTACAGAAAATCTCATATAGAGAAGTTCTGTATTCAGCAGAGGTTATTGTTTTAATCAGCTATTTTGAAAAATTAAATAATCATATAAATACTGTCTGATCTGACAAAAGAACAGTAGTATTTATACCGGAAAACTGTCTGCCGTACACAGAGTACCCCACCCGATATAAGGGTTGGGATATTCTGTGAAGGCAGGCAGTTTTTTTGTACCACGAATCAGAT
>CABRZK010000243.1 GCA_902475415.1 uncultured Eubacterium sp. | reverse complement strand
AAACCGCCGTTATGGTGTTACCCATAGCGGCGGTGGTACATAATTATTTGCTGACTGCAAGCGTGATTTTCATATCCTGAACATTGATGATTGTTTCTTTTTTGCACTTCGGACAGTAGAGAGGAAAGTTTCTCATCTCAGTATTTTCCTGTATCATTGTTCGGGTTTTATTGCCGCAGACAGGGCAAAGTATCCATTCTGTTTTCATAATGTCGACCTCTTTGCGTTTCTCACTAATGGGAAAATATGAAATCTATATCATTCAATTTCAGTTAGAAATCTAAATTCCCCAATCCTGACTAATCATTTGCAGCTTTACCATATGCGGATAAATTTTGCCTGTGTTCATCAGTTTTTCCGGCGTTCCCTGTTCGGCAACCGTACCGTTTGAAAGCACAACCACTTTATCCGCGCCGCTTACGGTACGCATACGGTGGGCGATAACAAGTACGGTCTTGTCCTTTATCAGTCTTGACAAAGCAGCCTGTATCAATGTTTCATTTTCCACATCAAGACTTGCCGTTGCTTCATCAAGTAAGATAATAGGGGAATTTTTGAGAAAAGCGCGGGCGATTGAAATTCTCTGCCTTTCCCCGCCAGACAATTCGCAGCCATTTTCACCAATCATACTGTTATACCCGTCTGGGAGCTTTTCTGCAAATTCTTCACAATTTGCTAGTCTTGCCGCCGCAATTACTTCTTCGTCGGTCGCGTCCTTTCTGCCTATTCTGATATTCTCCATGATTGTGTTGTTAAACAGCGTCACATCTTGAAATACGATAGAGTACAGAGACAGCAAGGTTTCCGGCTCTATTTTCGATATATCCATACCACCGACAGTAATCTTCCCTTTGTTTATGTCCCAAAACCGCGAGGCAAGACGCGACACCGTAGTTTTTCCGCCGCCGGACGGTCCGACTAAAGCGGTAACTTCTCCCTGTTTTGCCGTAAAAGACACATCTTTCAATACGGTTTCCCCAGTATTATAAGCAAATCCTACAATGTCATAACCTTTATTTATCAGTTGATTTTCCCCTGTCTGAATAGGTTGGTCAAGGATTTCGTTCATGCGGTCTATGTTCGTTTTCGTAGAGATTACCGCAGCAAGATTTTGCAATGCGCCTTCAAGCGGGGCATAAAGCCTTGAAGCTACAAGCAAGAACATAAAAAACAGCGGAATATCAATTTCTCCACGAATAAGCAGCGTAGAGCCTACAAGCGCAACCGTAGCAATTCCAAACTTTAATATTAGTGTTGAAGAAACAACAAAAAGTGCTGTTCCAAGTTCTGTTATAATGTGCCGTTTTTCTACATAGTCAATTTTTTTGTCAAGTCCTTTCAGATAACTTTCTTCCGCATTGTTTGATTTCAAGTCCTGTAAACTTTCGATACACTCTTGTACACCGCTTTCAAGCGCGACATTTGCCGCTACAGATTTACAGTTGAAGTATTCCTGTATGCGAGCTGAAAAGAATGTGATTGTAAATGCAATCGGTAAAACCCACACCGCCGCAAGAGCCATTCGCCAGTCGTAAGCAAAAAGGCAGATTGCAATTAGTGTTGTTGAAATGAGGGAGCCTGCCAATGCGGGTACATAATGGGAGAATGCAGTTTCAAGCGTAGCACAGTCTCCCATAATAGAATTGGTTAAATCCGCAAGGTCTTTTTTGCCAAAAAAGGACAACGGGATTTTGCGTAGCCGTTCCGCTAAGGATATACGCCTTACCCCGCTTTCCACATAAGTCGCTAAGTAAGTGGCGTTATATTGAAACCAAGTCGCAATAAATATAAGGCATAAGCAAACCAAAGAACCAACCGCATAAAAAGCAATGCGGCTTCCATTCAAGTTCCCATTCATGGTGTCAATGACAAAGTAATAGAGCAATCCCACAGGGAGCATAAAGGATATATCCTGTACGACGCAGGCAATACAGCCTTTTATCAAATCGACAGCCCCCTGTCTTGATAATGCAAAACGTCTTTGCAATGTCTTAATCATGCGTTTACCTCCTTTGCAATCTTCCATTCTGCCGCTTCGGAATAATCCTTCCACATTTTTGTAAATATGCCGTTTCTTTCTATCAGTCCGCTATGTGTGCCGCTTTCGACAATTTCACCGTCTTGCAGTACATAAATGCAATCCGCGTCTGTGATTGACGACAACCTGTGTGCAATCATAATGACGGTCTTTCCCTTTGAAAGCGCGGATAAAGCCTGCTGTACGCGCACCTCATTATCGGGGTCGGCAAATGCGGTCGCTTCATCAAGGATTATGATAGGCGCATTTTTCAAAATCGCGCGGGCAATCGCTATTCTTTGCTGTTCGCCGCCGGACAGATATACGCCTTTTGCGCCGACAACCGTATCAATGCCATTCGGTAATTTTTCAATAATATCCAAGCACTGTGCAGCTTCCAAAGCATGGGCGATTTCTTCGCGTGTAGCGTCAGGCTTTGCCATACGCACATTTTCCAATATGGACGCTTTGATAAGTCGGCTGTTCTGAAATACAAAGGACACCTTATTCATCAATGTTTCTTTCGGAATGTCGCATATGTCGATATTCCCTATCAGTACGCGCCCTTTTTGCGGGTCAAAAAATCTTGTGACGATATTTGCAAGCGTTGTCTTGCCGCCGCCGGACGATCCTACCAATGCGACTGTCTGCCCCGGTTTTATGGAAAGAGATACATCATTGAGCGCGTTTTTCTTTCCGTCATAGCTGTAACTAACGTGTTCTAATGTAATCCCATTATCTTTAGGGATATTATTCACGCTGCTTTCAGATAATGGTTTTTCGTTCAGCACTTCATTAATCCTGTTAATTGCGTCGCCTACAATCATTGCGTCCTCGCTCATAAACATAATTTTTGTGAGCGTCGTACCAATGACGGGCGTAATCACAATATAGAAAATAAGGTTTAACAGAAGTTCATTTGTTACGCCGCCCCTTGTAAAGAGAATACCTCCGGCAATCAGAAACGCGAATACACTGTTAATTGCCGTTGTATAGAACATCATAGGCAGACGCAGCCCCTTTGTGTATGCGATTACCCATGTTTCGTAATTGTCTATCGCGTTTTTGAAGCGTTTGAAAGAAAAGATTGTCTGTCCGAAAGTCTTTACTACGGGTACGCCCCGCACATATTCAACGGCTTCATTTGACATATCGGCAAGCGCATTTTGATATTGTTCCATTCGCTTTTCCATGTCTTTTCCTGTCATTTTCATCATAATCAGAAAACCAAGCACAACGGGAACAAGGCTTAAAAGCCCTAACCGCCAGTCAAAAGCAAGCAACAGGAAAAATAGCCCTATAGGGGTGGCAATCGCCCCCGCTTTGTCGGGAAGCCTGTGTGCAAGATACGTTTCCGTAGCAGCACTGGAACCGTTTACTATTCTCCGCAGCTTTCCACTTCCATACTTCTCCGTTACTCCGAGCGGCAATGCTGCAATATGGCGCATAAGCTCTTTTCGGATATTAGCGGCAACCCGGAACGCGCTCAAATGCGAACACATCAAAGCGGCTATGTAAACAACAATAGAGATAACTGCAAACAATACGGCAGACCAACCGTAGCCTGTGACATTCTCCGCCTGTGAGAAGTCCGGGGAAACCTCCAGTATGTCGTGAATAATACACCATATATACCAAAAAGGTACAAGAGCCAACAGTGCACTCATTACAGACAGTACCCAAGAAAGATAAGTCAATATCTTATGCCCTCCGGCATAACCCATCAGTCTTGATAGATTTGACTGTTTTTTCATTGATAAAACCTCCTTGAAAATTTTTTATGATACGAGAACAAAATGAACGTCCTCCAATATCCTCATTTCAGTTAGTGTTGCCCTTGTGAAGTTAGCAGTAACTAACCTGTGTATAAAAATTATAGGGCAGATTGCC
>CABRZK010000242.1 GCA_902475415.1 uncultured Eubacterium sp. | reverse complement strand
TCCCACACACGTACCATAATCTTCTCCGGCGACTGCACCCATGCCAGTTCCACATTTACTCCCTTCGGAAAAGCAGGATGATGTTCCAGAACCGTTCCATATTCAGCAAGTGGAAACTGCTGCAACTGTTTTTCATTTTCCATAAAAATCACCCCATGCGGATTTCCAATCGATACTGCGGTAAATGGATAGTTTTGCCCGTTCAGACTAATGCGTCTTCCTTCACCCGCTGTCTTAAAAAAATACACATTTTTTTCTTTATCAGTATCAAAAAAACGAACAGGTATGTGCTCAGGCACAAAGTCCGGGGTGCCCATATCCACCCGAACCGTACCAATCCTGTCCGTTTCTATATATAATCTCAGCTGCCGCACACCAGCGTCCGTCTCAATCATGAGATTTGTGTGATCTGTCTTTCCATGCTCATATACATACTTTCCCAGACACCGAATTCCATTTCCACACATCTGTGCCTGACTTCCATCCGCATTATATAACTTCATCCGAAAATCAGCATATATCGACGGGCAGATGCAGATTACTCCATCCGCCCCGATTCCGCAATGACGATCACAGAGGCACTGGATCCATCTGCGTTTTTCCATCTGTTCCTTTATTTTACCTTTTTCAAAAGGATCCTGCATTTTCGGGCAGGCAAAGTCAAACACAATAAAATCATTTCCCAGACCGTGCATTTTTACAAATTTCATTTTCTACTCCTGGCTGACACACAGACTGCAGCATTTGCTTCTGACTCTGTCCATCGCGTTCATGCGCAGACTGCATTTTGTTCATTATATGTAGAAATCGGTAAATCTGTCACAGCAATTTTGATTTTCACTTTTTCACTTTTTTACTATACCAGACAATTTCTGCAGTTTTGTCCGATCAGCAAACTTTACTGATCTAACATGCCAAGAATCATCTGTGCAGTTTCTGTAAAACTGGTTCCATTGTTCATACTCGTTTTCTGAAGATAACGGTGAGATTCTTCCTCCGTCATCTGGTTTCGTTCCATCAGGATAGCTTTTGCCCGGTCTACCAGTTCCTGCTCTTCTTTGGTTCTTTTACGTGGAGCCTGTCTGCGCTTCCGCCGTTTTCGTTCCAGATTGCAGGCAACCATTTCTACGGTAGAAAGCAGTTCATGAATTTTTAACGGTACAGACAATCCAACAATATCAGCCGTTCCGTTTTCCGCCCACTGATCTTTCGTAGAGATTACAATCATCTCAAAGCCTGGCGGAAGACAGTCTACAAGTTCCTGATAAATCATATCCGACAACTTATAAGTGCAAACCACAATTCCATCCTGTAATCCATTCGCTTCCTGTATGACCTGTGCACCATTGGTACAGACACAGACCACCTGATAGCCGTTTCTGACGAGTACATTTTTTATATTTTTCCCATTTTCCAATTTAGGGAATGCCACAATAATCCTTGTCAAAACGCAACCATCCACCTTTTAAATTTTGTCCAGATACTCTTCAACTTCCCATTCCGTCACTGCTCTGCAGTAACGATTCCATTCTTCTTTTTTCGAATGAATGTACACATTACTGATGTGTTCTCCCAGAACATCGTAAATAAATCCATCCGCTTCCATCGCATCTACCGCATCTCCCAGATTCGTTGGCAACGATTTGATATGTTTCTCAGCCTTTTCCTCTTCGGTCATATTAAAAATATTTTTCTGAATATTTTCCGGCGGTGTAATTTTATTCTTAATTCCATCCAGTCCTGCTGCCAGACAGAGTGCAATGGTCAGATATGGATTTGCCGCACAGTCAGGGCTTCGCAGTTCAATTCTGGTTCCGTCGCCAATTGCAGAAGGAATACGGATCAACGGACTTCTGTTTGTCACAGACCAGGTAATATGAAGCGGTGCTTCAAACCCGGAAATCAGGCGTTTGTAAGAATTTACCAGCGGGTTTGTAATGGCTGTCATTCCATATACATGTTTCATCAGACCACCGATAAAATAATATGCATCCTGACTCAGGCCAAATTTATCGTTCTCGTCCGCAAAAATATTTTTGCCGTCTTTGCGCAGTGACATGTTGATATGCATACCGGATCCACTGATTCCACTCTTTGGTTTCGGCATAAATGTAGCATGCATACCATGACGTTTTGCAATTGTTTTTACCGCAAGTTTGAATGTCATAATATTATCTGCCGCATGCAGCGCCGGTTCGTATTTGAAGTCAATCTCATGCTGTCCCGGTGATGCTTCGTGATGCGATGCTTCGATTTCAAACCCCATATCCTCCAGCGTCAGAACCATATCACGTCTGGCATTCTCCCCGTGATCATTTGGTCCCATCTCAAAATATCCGGCCTTTTCCATCGTTTCCGTGGTCGCACAGCCATTATCATCCGTATTAAACAGGAAAAACTCACACTCCGGTCCTACATCAAATACATAGCCCATATCCTCTGCCTGTTTGATCACACGTCGCAGAATATATCTCGGATCTCCCTCAAATGGTGTTCCATCCGGACGATAGATATCACAAATAATACGTGCTACCTTCCCCTGCTGTGGTCTCCATGGAAAAATCGTAAAAGAATCCAGATCCGGATGCAGATACATATCCGACTCCTCGATTCTTACAAATCCCTCGATGGATGAACCGTCAAATATGCAACGATTGTCCAGTGCCTTTTCCAACTGGCTGCTGGTGATGGCAACATTTTTCATATTGCCGAAAATATCTGTAAACTGCAGACGGATAAATTCCACATCTTCCTCTTCCACCATCTGCATAATATCACGCTTTGTATACATGGCTGTCCCTCCTGTAAAATCATTAAGTTGCGTTTTTTATTATCAATTATTTTTTTTCAAATTGCAAGACTTTATCAAAATTCATACTGCCGCCAAACAGATCCAGCGCACTGCCGATGGTAAAATTCAGATGGTGCTTTCCCCACTCCGCCAGTTCACGGAGATGTTCAAAACTTCCGATTCCACCGGCGTATGTCACCGGAATCCTGTTCCAGTTTCCAAGAAGCTCCACCAGCTCCCGCTCGATACCGGACGCTTTTCCTTCTACATCCACCGCATGAATCAGAAATTCATCCGCATAGTCTGCCAGACGGTTCAGCAGTTCTTCTGTCACACACTCTTCCGTAAATTTCTGCCAGCGATCCGTCACGATATAATACAATCCATCTTTTTTCCGGCAGCTTAAATCCAGTACCAGATGTTCTTTTCCGACTGCCTGTTCCAGCTTCTCCAGACGGTCATAATCTACTTTTCCATCACGGAATACATAGGAAGTAACAATCACATGACTGGCACCCGCCCGCAGAAATTCATGTGCATTCTCTGCTGTAATGCCACCTCCTACCTGCAATCCTCCCGGATAAACCTGCAGCGCGGCCAGTGCCTGCAGCTTTGTTGCTTCATAATAAGGGGAATCCTTGCCATTCAGTAGTATGATATGCCCTCCCCTGATGCCATAAGACTGATATAATTTTGCGTAAAATGGTGCATCCTGCTCTGATACAAAATTTTCAGCAGCCTGATCTCCCTGATCTTTCAGGGTTCCTCCTATAATCTGTTTTACTTTTCCATTATGAATGTCAATACATGGTCGAAATTCCATACAACCCTCCTTTTTCAGATATCACTCTAATCTTTGCATATTGATTTTCCACCCGGTTTTTTTCCGGATTTCAAGACATCATTTTCTCTCATTTTTGTTTCTGTTTTTACAATTTTTTCCATGTGACCACTCCAATTTTAACTGGTTATAACATTTATTAATTCTTCTTATTTATACTTTGGTCGTTTTTTCTAATATTTTGCAAAGTATACAGTTAAAATATCACAAACTGTAAAAAAAAGAAACCTTTCCGGAAAAGTCATTGACATTACAATTTTAAATTACTATAATATTT
>CABRZK010000241.1 GCA_902475415.1 uncultured Eubacterium sp. | reverse complement strand
CTTTTCCACCTTTCAGATACCACCAGCCAATACTGTTCCTGGCAACACCTTCATAATTAAAGTTTACTTTTCCGTTTTCCACGCGCCACCAGCCGTTGGCATTTTTATCCACACCGGTATGATTATAGTCAATCACACCATTCACATAATAATACCAGTTACCATCCGCAGCTTTCACAACACCGTTCACATTTTTTCCACCGTTATTAATGTTGTTATTATTTCCGTTATTGCTGCCATTTCCGTTGTTTACCACTGTCACATAAGAGGAACTTACAAAAGCATACATATTGGAAAAATCATATACACCGGAACTGCTGTTGATGGCAGTACGTCCACTGTTTAACACCCCATCACTCTGAATTTTGTAAAATCCATTAGAAACTGCTGCATTATCCAGAAGCAGGAAAGAAACTCCGTAAAGATTTGCTGCGTAATACAATCTGGTAGAAGAAGAAAGATTTTCATTTCTTACATTCAGATTTGTTGTCGGAGCTTTATTCATACTGCTGACCGTATCTTTGATACCGATGGTAAAGCGGTACGCATCTTTTGAATTAAATTTCTGTCCCAGATAATATGCATAATTTGCCGCTTTTTCTCCCCAGTAAGGATCCGATGCATATCGCACATTAATACCACTTGCCTTATTTCCCAGATAAGCACCACGGTAATTTCCCCGGCTGAAATTATTCGGGTTTAAATACCGTTTTGACATATAAGTCTCTGCGAAATCTTTGATACATGTAGAAACATTCCTATAATAATTGGCACTCTGGGAAGGGGATGCATCTACTGCATTTAATCCAAATAAGTTGTTCTTTTTCTGGCTGATTGAGCTGTCGCCCCAGCTGCTCTCATTTGCTGCAATCGCCGCCATCAAAAGTGCATTAACGCCATAGGTATTCTGATTATTGGTAAAATCATTTCCCAGATCTTTCATTTTAGATGTTGAGGTGATTTTTCCATTGATTGTCTCATTTAATTCTGCTGCCGTATAACTCGTTGTGCTTCGAAGCGGCAGATACTGATAATAATTGAAATACGGATTATTCGGATTTACGGCATGTGTTCTGACATCATTGGTATAATCAGAAATCATCGTTGCATAATTTGTATAAAAATAATGTCCATCATAGCTGAAATAATTGTTTCCAGCTGATAAATAGGATGGTGCAGTACCATTATTTAATTTTGACACATAACTGGTCCCGGACATATTTCTCGTAATTCTGTGGTACAGATTGCCGTTTTCCACCAGATAATGACTGTAACTTTTTGCATTTTTCAGAGCAACCAGCGATACTGAATTTTTACTTACTCTGCCAATCACACCTGACATCATAAAGATGTAGTAATTGCCTGTTGTACCCAGATATGCGGCATCAGCACCATAGTAACCATTGATGTATCCGCTTTTTCCGGTATTGTATTCCGTGTAAGATACATAAGTGGAAGCACTGTTATTTTTATTAAAATTAATCAGGTACTGACCGGAAGTACTTCTTTCTGTCTCTGCTTCCAGATCCTGAACTGACACTTCTGACTCCTGACTCTGCTGAGCCAGTGGCGTCTGCACGTCTGTTTTCTCACTTGTATCTACCGTATTATTATTTTCTGAATCAGCGCTATCTTCCTGCTGATCCATTGTAGTTTCTTCAGAAGTATTTTCCGGAATCTGACTGGTGCTGTCTGCCGCCTCTTCTCCGTCCGTTTGCCCGGAACCATCCATGGTCTGTGCATTGTCAATTGTATTTTCATCGTTACTCGGCTGATTCTGTTCTGAATCCACCACTGAAATCTGCACATCACTCTGCCCGGCTTCTGCTGCCAGACACGGCGAAGCAAGCATACTTGTGCAGACCAGAATAGCCAGAATCACTGCTGTCACTTTTTTCTTCATTGGATTTCCTCACTCAAAATGCTGTCTAACGCTTTACCTGTCCATTTTTTACTGTGTAATTTATGCCATCTGCTGTAACACTTCCATTGTATCCAAAGTTCACTTTTCCGCCTTCCAGATACCACCAGCCATTCTGGTTTTGCGCGATTCCATGATAGGAAAAGTCTACTTTGCCGTCTTTGATATACCACCAGCCATTGCTGTTCTTTGCCACGGTATTATCATAGGTCACTTTACTGCCAACTACATGCCACCATGCATTGACACCATCGATGGTTCTTTTGATAACATCATTTTTACGGAATGTTACTTTTCCACCTTCCAGATACCACCAGCCATTGCTGTTCTGGGCGAATCCATTGTAGCCAAAATTAACTTTTCCGTTTTCAATCCGCCACCAGCCGTTACTGTTTTTTTCCACTCCGTTATGTGTAAAATCGACCAGACCGTCTTTCACGTACCACCAGCCATTACCATTCTTGGCAACTGTTGTATCAAAGGTCACTTTACTTCCAACGATATGCCACCAGCCATATGTATCATTCACAGTTCCTTTGATGATATCATTTCTGCGGAATGTTACTTTTCCACCTTTCAGGTACCACCAGCCATTGCCGTTCTGGGCAAATCCGTTGTAACCGAAATCTACTTTTCCATCCCTGATGTACCACCAGCCATTACTGTTTTTGGCAACTGTGGTGTCACGGGTCACTTTACTGCCAACTACATGCCACCAGCCACTCTCTCCATTGACCGTTCCTTTGATGATATCGTTTTTTCCATATGTAATCTGACCATTTTCCACATACCACCAATCCGAAGCAACACTCATAAATCCATTATAATTAAAATTAACTTTTCCGCCTTCCAAATACCAGGTTCCGTTCTGATTGCTTGCAACCCCTTTAAAGTCAAAATTAACTTTTCCGTTTTCTATACGCCACCAGCCATTGCAGTTTTTCGCTACGCCGGTATAACTTTCATCTACTTCACCATCTACTGTATAATACCAGTCACCGGTTTTCGGGTCTTTTACAACATCTGTTCCACCTGTTTCATACATATAATCAAGATCCACACAGGTCGTGATTCCATTAATTTTTGCTCTGCTGGAACACTGCCAGATATCAAGTTTCCCGCCATAAAATCTTCCTTTTTCCGAATCAATATAGGAATGACTGTTATAACGAGCCATCCAGATCCCATATTTCTGGCTAAGTGTATCGGTATCCATATCATGCTCCAGCCAACTGGAACTAGAATAAACCATTGCCTTGTATCCTGCATTTTTTACTGTATCACAGAATGCTGTCACATTTTCCGTCTTCTGTGCTTTGGAAAGGTTTGCATTATTCAGACGTTCCAGAGAATTTCCATTTTTATCCGTGGTTCCTGCATATTCATAATCGATCACTACCGGCAGATCCAACTCATATCCCTTAATCCGGTCTAAGGTCCATTCTGCTTCTTCTGTTGCTTCCTGTGGTGTGATCGCCTGTGAGAAGAAATAAACACCTACTTTCAGTCCTGCGGCTTTTGCACGTTCGATATAGGATTTAAATTTACTGTCTCCGGTGCTGGCAATCGTACCACCTGCATATCCACGATATCCCGCACGAATCATAACATATTCCACACCGGAAGATTTTACCTTATTCCAGTCAATATTTCCATTATGATAGGACACGTCAATGCCTGCCGCAATACTTTTGTGTTCTGCATGAGACGCAAAATGGGTATAAGAGTTTTCTCTGGATCCGGTAATATTTCCATCATTATCCAGCGTATAATTCTCCCACCTGGTTGTAATTCCGCTGCTGCTTCTTGCCAGATTGGAAATATCCAATGAAAATACTGCTATATTTCCATTCTCACCGGCATATTCTGTTACTTCATTCTCATCCCCATACTGCTGCATATATGCTCTCGCATTTTCCGGATCATCAGCATCCCAGTTATCCGGATACTTATCTTCATTTACAGCCTCGACTGATTCGTTCTTATCTTCCTG
>CABRZK010000240.1 GCA_902475415.1 uncultured Eubacterium sp. | reverse complement strand
AAGGGTATATCGCTTGCAGATACCCGCCAACTGTTTTCTGCATGGATTCCAGATTGCTGTCAATTTCAGCTTCTCTTGGATGTTTTCTCGGTTCAACGATAAGTACTTTCATATGGTTTTCCTTTCTGAGCCGTATGCGGGGCAGTTTGTTCTGCCCCTTGGCTCTTTGGTTTTTAGTTCAGTCTGATGCGAATTGCAGGGTATTCCTTTGCATTGCCCCAGATGTCCGGTCTGATTATCGTGCAAAGTCCCTCAATGCTGCATCCCTGTGCGGCAAGTTTGTGCAGATTCTCAAGGAGTACCGTGCTTGTTTCTGTAATCGCAATTGTTTCAACTCCCGCCTCTCGCATTGTCTTAACAAAGTCGCTCATGTCAAGGGAGCTCATTGCATTCAAATTCGCTGCTGTTGTGGTTAAGGTTGAATTCGTAAGTCCAGTAGGCTTCAAGTGTTCCCCGGCTCAGCTTGGTTGCATCGTTCTCAGAATTTATTCTGAGGTTTTCAAAGTAGTTTTTAATCTGTTCGTTCATGGTGTTTTCCTCCAAATTTCGTGGTTTTCGGTCGGTTTTCCGTTCCGTTGTGTTGTATATTGCCGCATTTCAGGAATATAGTCAACGGTATCTGCGATAATAAATGTAACAAACATAACGCCGAAATCAGAGGAGATTATTGTGTAGAATATGACAGCAACACAAAGCCGCCCTGTCGGCTCGTGTGGGGCTTCATTGCAATGGGGAAAAACTACAGAGGAATCCCTAAATTGCCACACAGCCAAACGTGGCGGCTTGTGTTTGATTATTCTGCTGTGTTACGATGAATAATGCTGATGATTTTTTCCTGTTCTTCCAGGGAGATTCCCAGGGTTTCAAGAGCCTCATGGATTCCGCAGTCGGGGCAAATCAGCGTTTTATTGTCGATTCTGGAAAGTGCAGGAACTCCAGTATAAACACATCCGCATTTCGGGCAGGTTCTTTCTGTCGAGGCTTCATTTTTCATTGTTGGCAACTCCTTTCAGGCTTTTTTCATAGGCTTCATCAAGGTACTTGAAATCAAATCCGAAAATGGTGTATCCGAATTTGCAGGTGCTGACATATGCAGAAGTTGGAATTCCAAGCCTGCGTTCCTCGTGCATGATATACACAAAAGCATCCACCGTTTTTCCGGTTTCGGAAAGCCTGATTTTCATGTTTTTCTTGTAGTAAAAATTAGGACAGCCCTCGTAGGCATCAAGGCTGTGTTCATCGGCGGCGGTCACTTCCCAGACAGCAACCGGAACAACCGAACCTTTCTTCTTTTCAATGGTGAGGTAAGAGCCTGTTTTGCTTCCTTTGTAGAGAAGTTCATAATCTTTGATGATGGCAGTTCCCACGATTTTTGCTGTTGGACATCTGTACTTCATCTGACGGACGTTGAGGTTTGAACCATAGGCAAGGTAATATCTTTTCATTTCAAATCTCCTTTTTGTAAATTCCGCTTTGCGGTAGTCACATATTAACTCTTTTTCGGAGTGAATGCAACCCGCTAAATCCACAAAATATCTGTGCCTTTTCTTGTGTGGTATTTGTTCAGATTACACTTTGCGAAATCAGGGGCTGTGTGGGCTTGTGTGGCTTGATTTATTTGGTGGGGAAACTATCCCACAAAAGCAACGTGGGCGGCAGTGTTGCCACCCGTTGCCTTTGAGGTGCGAGCCTTTTCAGGCTCTGCCGAATCGGAAGGCTGCATCTCCGTCAAGGTTCTTGGTAAGAAAACTTCTCGCTGTGGAAAACTCTTCGCCAACCAGTCCCAATCGAATCAGCCATGTTCGCATTGCAAATTTCGGATTTTCCGTTTGCTGTGGCTTTGGACTTGCTGTTTTCAGTCCCTTTGCCATTTCGGAAAGGGCAAGGCAAAGCTGAATGTAGCTTTTCAATTGCCCAGCATGGAGTCCATTTTTCTTTTCAGCTGTAGGCTTGTCAAACTGGAAAAGTCTGAATTCAATTGTGCCTTTGGTAAAGGTTGCGTGAAAGTTCAGCATATGGTATCGGCTGTCGTTGTAATGTTGATTTCTGCCGTAATTCGCACCGTTTGCTGTGTACCAGATATCTGCAAACTGTGCCATTGTGGTCGGTTTCTTTTTGTTCAGCTGTTCAATGAATCTTGGGTTTACCGTTCTGCAATATCTGTTCATTCTGCCTTGGTCGATTTTCAGGGCATCTGCAATCAGTCTTTCGTGGCTTGCCATGATGTTTGCAAGGTTTCTCAAGCTCTGCGGTGTGTGTCCGTTCGTTCCAATGTGAATGTGAACTCCTGCCCCAATTCCTGCGTGGCTTACTGCTCCTGCCTTGCGAAGCTTTCTGACCAGTTCCTGCAAGGTTTCAATGTCGCTGTAGTGAAGAATCGGCGTGACCAGTTCGCACTTTTCGGCATCGCATCCTGCAATGCTGACGTCTTTCTGGAATTTCCATTCTCTGCCCTGTGCGTCCCATGCTGACCAGGTGCTGTAGCCGTTTCGGCTTGCTGTGAATTCGTATCTGCCTGTTTCGAAAAAGTCTGCGGCAAGCTTTGCAGCTCGCTCTCTTGTGATGTGATTCATCTCAATTTCAACCCCAATGGTCTGATTTTTGAGGTTTTCAATCTGTCTTTCTGTTTTAGCGTTCATGGTATTTTCCTCCGTAATTTCGGTATTTTTTAAGGGGTATCCCTTTCGTTGTGTTACATATTACCGCATTACGGAGTATATAGCAACCCGCT
Organism: uncultured Eubacterium sp.; assembly: GCA_902475415.1. Lineage (GTDB taxonomy): Bacteria > Bacillota > Clostridia > Lachnospirales > Lachnospiraceae > Eubacterium_I. Next base: position 1,193 of record CABRZK010000240.1, on the reverse strand, counting down.
AAATCAACAGAAAAAGAGACTGTATATCCGCCAAAAGATTGTGTAATATACAGTCTTGATTAACTTGAATTTCTATGGTAAAATACAGTACGATGGAATATATCCTGCCTTAATTTTCAGCCCTCACCACTCTGAAAGAATCTACTTCCGGAATGATTGCAAGGGAAGAACCGTTCTGCCATTTCAAGTGAATGGAACCCATATCATCAATGTGAGTAACCACACCGATCGTTCCGGGAAGAATGGGATATTTTTCATCACGCATAGAAATCAGTTGTATCTTCGTTCCAATCGGGTACTGTTTTCGGAGATTTTCAAGATATACTTTATTCGGAAACTTCATCATTCATTTGCTACCTTTCTGAAAGCTGAACTGCCTGAAAGATTTCTGAGCAGTGCCTTTCTTATCGCCTTATACTCTGCACCGATCATACCCAATCGAAGGAGATAACACCTCATGGTATATTTAGGATTATCGCTGGTATCAGGCTTATTATTGATACGCTTCTGATTCTTGGCAAATTCGCAAAGCATGGAAATGAAAGTGCAGTAGGCATCTGCATCACTATCATTTTCAAGTGTAAACCAAGGAAAGCAAATTTTGTCCGCTTCAACAATGATTTCAAGATTGTCAGTTTTGAATGCTGCCTTGAAAAGTTCACCCTTGTTTTCTACGATTTTCCTGAGTCTGTCAATCGTTGATTCATCAACCATTTCCAAAGGCATCTCTACTGTCAAACCATTTTCTTCTTCATCAAGCGGAACATCATAGCCTCTGTTGACCAGTTCATCAATCAGCATTTCAACCTCTTTTTTGTCTGCTGAATCACTGATTTCAAGGTTGCCTTCTTTGGTGACAGTGTAAAAGTCACCGATCTTGTAGGCACAAGTCGGCATGAACTGATATTCGGCAGGGACGCCAATGATCTCGCTGATGGCATTCACCAGTTCTTTTCGCTTTTCTCCTGTAAGCTGAAATTCAATTGTCATATGTTTTTACCTCCATTTGTTTTGCTAGTACACATGATAACTCTGAATGGCACAGATAGCAAGTGTGAGATACGACAAAGTTTAATACTACATATTGCTTTAAATGGTGTAGTAAACACAATATTTAGTTATTTTTTGCGTAGTAGGAGATTCCTGCCAGCACAAACAAAGCGTTGCTTGAAGCGATACCATTTCCCCACATT